>JAJDBZ010000061.1 GCA_029261095.1 Candidatus Omnitrophota bacterium
TGAGCAGGAGTGTACTAGAGCCTGAAGTAGAGGGGCCATACCATTATTGCGAAAATAATCCATTGTGGAGAGTCGATTCAGACGGTTTTGCCTCCGAAACCCAAGAAAATCACCGATGGCGGAGATTGTGGGAATGGCTTACCGGAGACAAGAAGAAAAGTCCTTTCGTTACCCATAGCCAAGATGTTTATGAGGTCCTTTGCCAAACCGGTTCCGTCAACCCAGAACTTCTCCGTAGTCCTGCGGTTCTATATGGAGAGGCGAAAGATGAAACTTTATCTCGAGTAGGAAATGAGGCGGAATGGTCCATAGTTGGAGGGGTGGCGGGACGTGTCTTCAGGGGTGGACGCCAGGGGATTCGTACGGCTAGAGTTTACAAACCATTTACGCAGAAGAATTTTAGGGATAACTTCAAATCATTTACCGGACTTACTGACCGCAAACTGAAAGGCTGGCATGTTCACCACATTTTTACGGGGGGGTGGGAATGGTGGTTTGAGTCGAAACAGATAAATATTCACAATCCACGGTATGCCGCTCTGTGGCATGAAAGCACGCACGGGCCACTGGCCAAGCACTATTACAATTCATGGGGAGAATGGATTGGGAAGAATCAAAACGCGACAATAGATGAAGTTTTCCAGAAAGCTCGAGACCTAATGAGAGAATTCGGACAAGCTCCCAATTGTCCGACAACATTCTACTATGGAAGCCCTTAATTACGAGTCCTGTTATTTACTAAAACGGAAGATTACTAAGCAACGACCAATTCAGTGGGGTTGGATCGAAGAAAGAATCGACCCGTACGAGCTAAAGTGTGGAGTTGTGGAAATTGGCTCACCCATTAGATTGGCTTACTCTAGCGGTGACGAGTTCTTTGATATAATGGACATAAACTGTGCGGTTCTTAAGGTTTATTCAAGTCGAGTTGTTTGTATCCTGAATCATCACGGGTTCACTGGAGTGAGGCCCATTCCAGTACTCCTCAGCACAAAGGATGAGGAAGACGTGAGTGGCTATTTCATCCTATCAATACTTGGACGGTCGAATCCAATAGACAGAAGTCGTTCAACGGATGTGATTTTGCCGCCGCGTATCACCGGTTCCCCTACCAGAAAATCCCTACAAGGAATGTATTTCAAAGATGACCAATGGGATGGAAGTGATATTTTTATGCCTGAGGGAACATCTATCATCGTCGTTACTGAAAAGGTCAAGAATTCTCTGGAGAATCTGGATTCAGGGAATTTAGCGTTCGTTCGGTTAACGGAGGAGTACATTTGACCACTCATTTACCGCCATTATGTGAACCTTTCTAATTAACAGTGATTATTGATGACGGTGTGTACGAGTTGCACGAGGCATGGAAGTAGTAGGATGTGTCAGCGATAAGCGGAGTAGGTGGAGAACCGTTTCGTGCCGGTGGTCGGGGCGGGTCGCACTGAGCGAATCGAGTACAACTCCAGTAACGCCATTACATCGTGGGTCCGTTACGAGATCGACGGCCTCCAGGTCCTGCGTGTCGACGAGAAGTATGACAGCAACAGCTCCAGCACGATCACCTCGGCCGACGGCTGGCGTATCCGCGACCGACGCACCCACTCGCCCGCTCTGCTCGGTGGCCTCCTCTTCAAAGAGGTCTTCACTTACCCCAGCGCCACGAGCAGCGCGAACGCCGAGAGCAAAGTCTACTACTACGGCTACGACAAGCAGGGCAATGTGTCGGTGGTCACCGAAGAATACTGCGGCGGCACGGCTGAAAAGTTCATCTTCACCCAAGACGCCTTCGGGAATGAACTTGAGCATGGCGTCTTCGAAAGATCTTCCTGGTCCGATGCCGCCGAAGCGGGGATTACAGAGCACCAGACCGGTAAGGATTTGGATCAGTTCACTGGTTTGTACTACTTCGGAGCGAGGTGGTACGACCCGGCGGTGGGGCGGTTTATTTCGCGTGGGGTTCTACCTCCTGATGTCGAGAGTCCATACTTATATTGCCAGAATAATCCCGTGAATCTGGGGGATATCGATGGATACCTTCCGAGAGATCTGGAGATCCTTCAAAATGTCTCAAATTCGATTAATGGCCTCGCTTCGGGTATCACGTTCGGGTTGTATGATACCACTAGGTTCGGGTTGGCCGACCCAAGCCTCGTAGAGAAGAACACTCGATGCTATGGGTACGGCTATTATTCGGGGATGGGGGCCACAGCAGGTGTGGCCACGTCTGGGTTGGCCCTCTCCTATGGTGGCGTCATGGCTGCAGGTGGGGGGGCAGCGGGGCTCGGTGCTGGCGGAATTGTTGGTACAGGAATACCAACCGCTTTACCATTTCTTGATCCAAACCGGTTAGTTTTGGTGTCCCGGTGGGGAAGACCTGGCTTGCGGTCACAGGATTTTGTGATGAAGGGTGGTGTTAATCTTTCGAATTACGCCCGATCCTTTAAATGGGAACCATGTTGGTGGGGTCGAGGAAATCAATTTGCTGCGTTTAGTACTGGGAAACCTCACCTAGTCCCCAGAAGTACGCTCCATTTTCCGCATGGGTGGGAGAAATTCAAGTTAATCTTTGGCCAGAGGATTTACATTGGTCCCCCAAAGCCTTAATGATGTTCTGTTGAAGGAGATCAGGTGGAGTGAGATCCAAATCTGAAGAGGAACCGTTCCCATATAATCTTCCCCCGTGGCGACGGAATTTTGCCGCCACCTCACCCGATAACTCCCAACGTGCCTCTATCGAGGAAGCAATTGAAATTGGAATGTCAAATCCTACAAAAGGGAACTTGACAATCAATGGAGTGTTAGTTCTACGGGATTGCAGTCCTACCTTCTGTTGGTCTGACGACTCACGGTTCCTTGCGATCCCGAAGTGGCGAATAGGAATCTTCCGCAAGAACCAAAGATTGGCCGTCATCGATTCAAAAGAGCAAAAGGTTTACGTGTCAACCAATAAGTTCGGTTTAATAACAGTTGAAAACTTTACCGACGATTCCTTTGTTCTGACCAGCTCACCTGTCAGAAACTCAAAAAGAGTGGTTGTTCCATTGAGTGAGATTTTCTCAGCGTTTTACGTTCGATCTTACGATGAATAACTCGGGAGTTGAATTCTGATGAGGGCGAAAGTAATTGAAACAAACTATAACGGACAGTCCTGGGATTCGATAACACAGGGTAACACATATCACGTTTTAGGGATCATGGGTGGCGAATTTCAAATTCTTTCGGATGAGGGAGTACCCGATTTGTATCCCAAGGAAATATTTACTGTTGTAGACAACGACACAGAAGGATGGATTTGGGAAGACGGTGATGGCGAAGTTTTTGCTGGACCCGAGTTTCTTCTTGAACCAGGTTTTATTGAGGACGTATATGATATCAAACCGGAGGCTATTCTAAAATTACGCTCGTACATGGCCAAGCTTTGTGGTAATTTCATTCCATACAAATCTGACAACAAAACGGGCAACCAGGGTCCTGAGAAATGATGAAAGTGCGCATATTCCGGGTTGTTTCGAATCCCTCTTGCTATTCGAGGACTTTGTCACCACCTGAGACTTCCGATTATAAATCCGAATCCTCTCCACTTCATCGAGAGTTATCTGATCCACAGTCCTATCGTAGAGCTTCGTGGTCCTGGGCGACTCATGCGCCGCAATGACCTGAGCCTTTTCGATGGTCCCACCGTTTTCGAGATACGCGGTGATGCCTGTCGCGCGGAATGTGTGGCAGGAAGTTTTCGAACCCATTCCCGCGTCGTTCGATCGCCTCCGAATCATCCGAAGCACATCCATCCGGTGCATTTTCATATTGGTGAGTTTTTTTGTCTTTCCAAACGCCGAACGGAACAAAGGCGACTTCGGTTCGTCTTTGATTCCCGATCGCACCAGGTACGTGTCGAGATATTCTTCGCCCAAGTGATGCACCGGGACCTCATGAAATTTCCCGCCCTTCTCGTGGAGACGCACCCACCACCGCTTTCCGTTCTGGTAGTAATCCTCGACTTTCATTCCGGCCACCGCGGAGACACGGGCGAAGGAGTAGACCATCAAGGCAATGAGTGCGCGATCGCGGAGACCGACGACGTGGGAGGTGTCGATGCTATCGAGAAGTTTGCGAGCTTCGGCGGCGGAGAGGACCGGAGTTTTTCCTTTTCTCACCACATGCTTTGGACCTCTGACCGAGGCGGCGGGGTTATGGGGCACGACCTGACCGATGACGAGCCAATCGAAAAGCATCCGGATGGCGGCGAGGTGTTGTTTGACGGTAGGCGGAGATCCAGGGTGCCGCTCGATGTAGCCAGCCACGATGACCGGCTGAAGATCCCTGAGCGAAAACCCCCTCTCCTCGCACCAGGCGAGAAATTGTCCCACCGCGCGGCCGTACGCTTCTCGTGTGTTGGGGTTTCGGATGTTGGCGGTGAAGAATTCAACGAAACGCCTGGATGCCTTCTCCCCTTCCCTCGACACGATCTCAGGAACGAGAAACCCCCCAGACCGCACCAACTCTCCCGACGAAACCGGGATCAAATCTCCCATTTCTCCCTGCTCCCTCGCTAAGCCATTTAGTGTATCATAACGTCCTTTATGATACACAATCACGGACAGTTTCACCTAATTCGGAAGCACTCAATTCACCCGTCAAAAGACTGAGGGAATTGATCCCAATGGACGAGGCGTTCCTCTCTTGGACCGCTATTCGGGGGAGGACATAGAAACGCCACTGTTCCAGGTCCAATGCGTCCCAGCGACCACGGTCCTTCTCAATCTGAAGGCAGAACACATAAACATCCGCATTGAAAGTCTGATCTTCGCCGTATCCGTCCTCAGGGTTCCAGGTCCTACCCTTCAGTCCTGAGAAGACAATCTTTGACGGTCGCTTCGTTTCCCACGCCTGCACATAAGCCGCCGATTTGACTTCAATTCTCAATCCATCGGGGGTTCTGAGATCTCAGGAATCCCAAGAGTCACGGGGCGGTGGCTCGATTCCGATCAACTTCGCCACCATCCATTCACAAAACACCCCGCGAACATCGTTCATTCGGAGATCGCTGAAGGCCCAGCGCCAGAAATCCGAAATTCTCACGCCGTTGACAGCAGACCCACCACCCTCCAGTCTCTCCTCACCTGAAAGATATATTTCCATCAACTATAGCTTTCCCCTTTCTGCCCGTTCATATGCTTCATCCTATGAATTGACTTTCCGTATGAATTTCACGACGCCATCTATCTTCTGTTTCAAATCCAAGGAATCGAGATTAGCTGGTTGCTCCGCGACGGCAACTGCGATCTTGATCTTGTCGATGGTTTGCTCCTTCCGTTTCCCCTTGGGTTCCGCCATAGAGTGTGTAATTCATTCGCCTGTAGTGGACCTTCTTTATGGATACTATTGATATACGCATGCTCAAAAGTGAGGCTCTTTCCCAAAATTGGACTGGTGTAATCAAACCATACCATTCCAGTTTGATCGCACATAAATTTATGGCTGATGAGGTTCCTTCCCAGGTGTGAAATATTTGCTTGGAGTGACGTCAATTATGACTGAATCCATTCACCATCTCGTTTTGTCGCTATACCGAAATAGAATCCCTCCTTAGAAAATGTTCGCGGTCTGTCAAGGTCCAAAAAATTCATCTTTTCCCCGCTGTGAGGCAGTTGGTGGAGAATAGGTCTGAAATGATTGGTTAGAAATCGTAAAACATTCGACTTTCCAGAATTGTTCTGTCCGATGAAGAGATTGACCTTTCCCAATGGTCCGATACGCTGCCTCTCTCCAAAACTGCGATAACCTCCAAGTGAAAAACCTTCAAGAAAAACAGGAGAGTTACCCACTCACCCCTCCTCCCCCAACACTTCATAGATCCCCCTGAACTGCTCCAACGCCGCCTCCAGATTATCCGCGATCTCCAGCGCCAACACCTCAGGGGCGGGGAGGTTTTCGGAGTCCTCCAGGGATTCATCCTTCAACCAGAAGATGTCGAGGGAAACCTTGTCCCGTTCCAGGATCTGCTTGTAGGTGAAGGGTTTGAATTGGTCGGTCTCTTTTCGTTTGCGGCGGTTCTTGGGTTTATAGCATTTGATGAAGTCGGTGAGGTGATCGAACTTGAGGGGGTTCTCTTTGAGGGTGAAATGTTGGTTGGTGCGGAGATCGTAGATCCACAGTTTCTCTGTCCAGGCCTTTTCCTGGGCGGGTTTGCGGTCGAAAAAGAGGACATTCGCCTTGACCCCCTGAGCATAGAAAATGCCAGTCGGCAACCGTAACAGCGTATGGACATCGCATTCGGTCAGAAGTTTCCTCCGCACAGTCTCTCCCGCGCCACCCTCGAAAAGCACATTGTCGGGGACCACGATGGCGCACTTCCCATGCACCTTCAGGATGGTTTTGACATGCTGGACAAAGTTCAGCTGTTTGTTGCTGGTGGTCGCCCAAAAATCCTCGCGTTCATAGGTCAGCTTCTCCTTGTCGGCTTTCCCATCGGCACCCACCACGGTCACCGACGATTTTTTCCCGAAGGGCGGGTTGGTCAGCACGATGTCATACCGATCCCCAGAGTCGGAGATGAGGGCATCGCCGACATGAATCGGGCAATCCTCTACCTCCCCAATCCCATGCAGGTGGAGGTTCATGACACACAAACGAACGACCCCATCGACAATGTCGGTGCCAAACAGGGTGTCCTCTTTCAGTTTCTTCTTCTGGGATTTGTCGAGTTTGTAATTGTCTTGGTCGGATAGAAAATCATGCGCCGCAAGAAGGAAACCGCCAGTGCCGCAAGCGGGATCGCAGAGGGTCTGCCCAGGTTCGGGGCGGATGCACTCGACCATCGCCCTGATCAAGGGACGCGGAGTGAAGTACTGCCCCGCGCCGCTCTTGGTGTCCTCCGCGTTCTTCTGGAGCAGCCCCTCATAGATGTCCCCTTTGACATCGACATCGAGACCCAACCAGGTCTCCTCATCGATGGTCTTGATGAGCCGCCGCAGTTTGGCGGGGTCCTGGATCTTGTTCTGCGCCTTCCGAAAGATGACCCCCAGAGTCCCCTTCTCCTTGCCCAGGTTCTCCAGGATGTGACGATACTGGATCTCCAGTTCATCCCCATCGACCCGCATGAGGCTTTGCCAGTCATACCGTTTGGGGACAATCGACTCCTTCTTAAACGGCGGCTTGGTCTGCTCATCCGCCATCTTCAGAAACAGCAGATAAGTCAGCTGCTCCACATAGTCCCCATAAGAGACCCCATCGTCCCTCAGCACATGACAATAATTCCAAACCTTTTGAACAACCGCAGCAGATTCCGGCGACATTATTCTTGCCTCTTCTCATTGCTCTCTTGAACCTCAAGGCGTGTGCTATTAGTCGGGTTGTCTACTGCGTCATCCAGGAGATCATCTAGATGTTGCCCCATTTCATCCCTTCCTCCATCGGTTGTCTCTTGAGGTTCAGGCGAATCACTATTGGTGTCTGCTGACATGATTTTCTCTTCCATTCAGTTTTAGTCGTAAGTGCCATGCACTAGATTCTTTCAACAATTCCTTATGGCGCGCCAACTTGGAATTTTAGAGCCAGTATCATTACGATAGCGATCAGGACGAAGACTGAGGTCCACCACAACTTTGTTGCAATCGCCGTATTAACTTTGAGATTATGCTCAGTTGCCGCAGCCACCCTTGCTGTCGATCTCTGAAGGAAAAGAGAATCGCGGGTGATTGTTGGCTCACTTGTCATCTCTCGATAGTGGTGAATCGGTGAAAGAAAGGTCTGATATTTATAGATGCTTGTTATTCTGATAAAGAGTACAAGTGAAATGATGAGCGCCAGGACCAAGATCCCCAATACAACGTTGGTCAGTGCGAGAGGTTGATCTACGTTAACAATGAAATCTGACCCATCAATTATCGATGCTCCAAGGATAAATGAGAGGATCGCAAATACGCCCGATGCCTTTCCTTGTAGCGTTTTCTCCCGCTCTTTCTCTTCATTGTATCTATCCTTGAAAACTTGGTATCGCATTTCAGCACCAGGATCTTCTTGGATATCAGGATTCGGTTTTGAGGCGTCTGACTTTTTTTTACCTTCCAGATCTTCACTTTCCGAATCCGATGCTTGAAAGCCAGTCGGGGAACCGTTGAGGATGACCTCGATAAATCTAATCAGTTTATCCGTCTCTGTAGACTCTCGTCGGTCCCATTGTGGTAAATCTTTCTCGTCAATCTTCGATTTCACATGCTTGAGAAAATCTTGTGAATGCTGGAGCATCTTTGTCGCATATTCCACCCAATTCCAGCGTGGTTTGTTCAATCTCTCAGAAGTGATGTGGCCAAGGGTTCTTGAAATCAAATCTTCAATATCTTTGCCAAGGACATTCGTCTCAGCCCCTGGAAAATCGAAATAATCAATGGCGAATATATCCTTTTCACGCCTCTGCTTTGATCCTTTCCTAAAGAACTCATTTAGAGTTCGCATGTGAAGGAGGATCAATTCCAGGGAACCATTGTCGATTGAATAGAAAAGGTATTCTGGTGGCACCTTGGTCGCAGTTGATCCACCTTTTATCAGGTCTTCTTGTAGGTTCTCCATAAGGTTCACCTTGATAAAGCAATGGTCAGCAAGCATCTTGATTTCGTATTTTACCGCTTCATACGATTCTCTGATGATCTCTGGATCTGGGGCTGAAGCAGTCATTGTTTGGCCTCCTTGAGGCGTTTTCCTTTTCGTCCCTTTGCCGATGAAGGACTCTCTTGAGGAATCCTCTCCAACAACCTCTCCGCTGGCTCATCATTCGGGTCCTGCGGAACCAATTTCCCTTCAAAGGCTTGCTTGAGAATAGATTGACGGAGAAAACCTGATTTCAGAAGTTCTTTCGAGAACAGGTTTTCAGCGTTATCTGCAATCGACATCAGGCTTTCCACTTCGCCGACAAGGATTTGCTGTTCTGCGAGTGAGGGAATTGGGCATTCAAGATTTCGCAAATCAGTAAGGCTGATATTTGGTCGAGCCGTTTCTACTTTGCTGGATGCAATTGTCGCTTGGGTCTGTGGAGCCAAAAGATAAATCAAAAGAAAGTCGGGGTTAAGCCTTTGATTTGTCCTTACAAGGGCAACGGCCTGGTTTATGTTTCCCTCAGAAACAGTCTTGGGAAGAATTGCGCACCTACCAATCGAAGCGCCCACCAGATTCACCAGCAAATCACCAGGCTGAAGTTGAGACCGCTTCAGTTTCGCATGGAATGCATTTGGAATTTTAACCACTTTCGATGGATCGAACTTACCCCAAAGAACATTCTCACTCCTGATAAAAGGAATGCCATCATCCACATAATCAAATCCTTGCCATTTCGGCGATTCGCCTTTCGTAATCAGATTTGAGAGGTTGCCAAGAACATCTGATTTCCATGGATGTGCTTGGTCATTGGAAGTCTCCTTGTCATCGATCTCCCCTTGGTGTTCCTCCCTCCACTTTTCGGTCAGTTTGCCTGTGACCGCCGCCTGGAGGACCGACTGACGGTATTTCTTGAGTAGCGCCTTGGCGGTCTCCAGCGCCTCCACCCCCGCATCCAGTTTGGTGAACAGTTCCTCGATCTTGGCGACAATGCGTTTTTGTTCGTTGAGGGGCGGGAGGGGAAGTCTGATCTCAACAGCATTGTTGATGGTGACTTGGGGCTGGGCACTACCCGTGACCAACCCTTGTTTATCAACCTGATGGAGGAAGTAGAAGTAAAAACGTTTCAATGTTGGATCATCCCCTGGCAAGCGAACTACAAGCGAATTATTGGTGATGAAACAATTGGGAGGTGAGAAATTTACCTTCCCGCTATTGGCTCCTCGACATGAGATGAGAAGTTGTTCCGTCTCATAATGGTATTCGTTGTAATGCCCGATAACGCCGTTGGCACCAAATACAGGGTAGCCTTCATTGAGAAACTTCTTTGTCGCCAGGTTTTTCCCATAGGCAATCTCCGCGAGGTCTCCAAGTGTTGTCTCCCTCCAACCCGTTGGCAATCCGTTTCCGCTCATGCTGCGAGCCTTTCATTGAGGTCGGAGAGGAGGGTTTCGAGGTCGGGGCCGAAGAGTTGGTGGAGTTTGTAGGCTCCGCCTTTGTCGTGGAAGGGGGTGTTTTCGAAATCGTCCATTTCGATTTGGAGAGAAGTCGCGATGTGGTCTTTGATCATGTCGAGCCACTCCCTCTGCTCAGGGGTGAACTCTCGCCCCAACTCCTGCTGCTTGTCCAGCCATTCGGTGTAGCGGCGGTCCACCACCTCCGTGTAAGGCTCCAAGACATCGGTTTCCCCAATCGCGAAACGCAGGAGACTGACCAGGTTGGTGAGCAACTTTTGCGACCCCGCGCCGTGGACCCGCGACTGGTCGAGGATCTGGTAGGCGTTCCAGACATGTTCGGGGGTCAGGTTATAGGGCGGTTTCTCGATGGCGTCGGCCAGTTCGCGGATCTGTTCGTAGGTCAGGTGACGCTGCCCATAAGGCTGCTCATAGAACATCTGGATGGCGGTGATTTCATCCTTGTTTTCCTCGATAAACCGTTTGAAATTATTGACCACAATCTTCGCGGGAGCCTCGCCATCGAACCCAGATTGAAGCACCTTGTCCTGACTGACCACATCTATGACCTGCTCGTGCTTGGCTTTGATCGAGATGAGACGTTTCCTCAGAGTCGGCACGTTAAAGGGTTGGCAATTCTCCTTGGCAAGGGTCTTTGTGGCTTCCTCGATCTGCTCCTCGGTTGGCTCCTCCGTCTCGAAAACCTGTTTGGCTTTCTCAATCTGTTTGTCGGGATCGACCGCATCGAGAAGACCGTTGATCATCTCCTTCAGGGGTTTTCCTTTAGCCAGATTTTCAAGCTCTTTCCTTTCAGAGGCATCCACTTGCAGATCGAGTTTGGACAACCGCCCCGCCAAAGAAGACAGCGTGTCTTCATCCTGGATGCCCTGAGAGACATTTTCGAGCAGCTTTTTGAATGAAACCGTTTTTTTCTTTTCGAGAGGTTTGATGTCGGTTTTGGCGGTCCCGAAAACCCCCACCGCGTCCACCGCGATGAAATGGGTCTTGTGGTCGGCATCGGGGGTAACCGCCTTGAAATCGTTGGAGTCGATCACGCGAGTCCCGCGCCCGATCATCTGCTCAAAATATCCCCGCGACTTCACATCCCGCATGAAAATGAGACATTCGAGAGGCTTGATGTCAGTCCCAGTGGAAATCATATCCACAGTGACCGCGATACGAGGGCTGTAAGAATTCCGAAAACTCTGGATCAGAACTTTCGGTTTGTCCCCCTGGGTGTTGTAAGTGATTTTCTTACAAAAATCGTTTCCCTTGCCGAACTCCTCACGGACAATCTCCACAATCTCCTCGGCATGGGCATCCGACTTGGCGAAGATGAGTGTCTTCGGGACTTCGGTGCGCCCAGGAAAAATCTCCGTAAACAGTTTGTCGCGAAAAGTGCGGATGATGGTGCGGATCTGGGAGGGGGTGGTGACTGAGCGATCCAACTGAGTGGCGGTGTAAGAAAAATCCTCATCGAGAAGCTCCCACCGTTTCTGACGGGTCATCTTGTCCATCTTTTGGACCTGGTAGCCCGCCTGGACCATGCTCCCCTT
>JAJDBZ010000601.1 GCA_029261095.1 Candidatus Omnitrophota bacterium
ACTAGGAGAGTTGTCTGAAGCACATGATTTTTATGACCGGCTGCTAACATTGAACGTAAAGGTGTTCGCGAATAATTTCTCTGAAACGATGAGCTTGCTAGGGCGAATCTGGGAGGTGAGGAATGAACTGGGGGAGGAGAAACCTCCATCGTTATTCCACTTTGAAAACTTCGTTATGGAAACACTGGATAAAGACTATGAATCAGGTTTAGTTTCTGCATCTTATGTGTTGAATTTACTCACACAATGCGTTGCCACAAACAGACGCCTTAGGATTTACGATGGCGCAATTCGCATCCAAAAGGAGAAGATAAGAATCATCGAAGACACCAATGGGTTTAAACATTCCGACACTGCCGAGGCATACTATACACTGGGTTCCCTCCAGAATTGGGTCGGAGAAAAACCAAATGCCCATTTGAATTTTGAGAGAGCATTAGCAAGCAATATTCTTGAAAACTCTGAAGCATCTTGGCCAGAAGAGAAATCCAGTCTTATTGAGGCCCTCTCCGCACTCAATCGAGTGCGACTAGGAATGGACGGTAAGGAATCTGAAAGGCTTTCTGAATTGGAGGAATTGCTACAGACGGAACTGACGCGTAGTGAGGTGTCACCCAAAGAAAGAAATTCTAGAGAAGATGAAATGATGCGTAAGTTCGCGATGGTGAATGCATCGCTTAAACTCTACGAACCTGCAACCTCCGCATGGAGAAAAATTCTCGATTTGCGCAAACAGAAATACGGCAACAATCATGCCGCAACAGCAGATGCACTTGAGCAGCTAGGGATTTCTCTTACCCTGAATGGCGATGCAGAAGGTGCGTTGCGCACCTTTGATGAAGCATTCGAGATTCGAAACCGGATCTATGGGAAGTTAAATATAAAAACTGTACTTTTGTTGGCTCGCAGAGGTTTAAAAAAGAAGGAGATAGGCGATGACCACGAGGCCAATGAAGTGCTCAGTGAAGTCGACTCTGTGCTTTCACATCTTGTAAGTGAAATCCCTTCAAGAGACGAAACTGGAGAGCAACCACTGGCATACTATTATGAACAAGCAGCTCATTTCTTGTATGATAGAGGAGATGTTGGTCTCGCCAATGATTTTCTAGTCATCTCAAGCAATCTTTGGTCAGAGTATTTAGGGGAGAGGAGTAATGAGTATGCGACCAAATTAAGTGAGCTCGCAGGTTTCGATCTGTCATCTAAGGTCGGTGGTGAGGTGAGTGCAAGAGAAATGGATCTCTTCTCTCGAAAATCCCCCACGCACCAGATGAAAGTGCACTTTCTAAAGAAATCGATTAGTGTGACGGAAGGAATTCAAGGGGCGACGAGTGGTGATCTTCTCCCGATGATGTGGCAACTTGCGAATCATTCAGCAGGTATTGGGGACTATTCAACCGCGATAGAACAATATGAGAAGCTAATCCCACTCGTCGAAAGTGTGCGCGGAGACAAATCAGCGTCAATTCATGAAATGACAAATCTCGCTTCTCTATATTTGAGAGTCGGAAACGTAGGTCAAGGAAAGACATTTTTCGAGAGAGCAAAAGTACAAGAAAGATCCAAAGGAGTTGGAAACTGTCCTCTCACAAATCCCGAAGATTCAAGAAATGGGGATAGGCTTCACAAAATCGGAGGGATCTATTCTCTACTGGGAGATGATGAAACAGCACTAAGATACAGTAAGAGAGCCCTGGAAGTTGATGTCGAGCGTTATGGGGAGGATTCATATATTGCTGGGCTTAAGTATTTGTCTTTGGGCCGCAGTTACCTGAGTATGAGAGATTATCAGAACGCTCGGACCAATATAGAAAAGGGCCACGATATATTGGTTAAGTGTTTTGAGCCGTGGCCAACTCCTCCCTATGTAGGGTACGCGAAAACACTCTTGGGGCAGTATTACTATACTCAAAAAGACTATGAGAAAGCAATTGAGCTGTTTCGGACTGCACACGAGGACTTTGGCCACAGGATCAGTCATCAATTGGCAAACGCGCTGCGTGACAGCGGTCATTACGATGCTGCAATTGACAAATACTTGTCTTCGTCCGACCGCATGCTGTATTCCATGAAGTATGGATCCAGATCATTATCGGAGAGAGACCGACTTAGTCTAATCCAGGGTTATCGCTACGTCATTGATGACTTCTTGACGGCCGTTAGCGTTGTTCCAGAAAAAGCAGATCAAGTATACAAGCATGTACTGGCATGGAAAGGACTTGTCTTCAGACAGCAACAACACCTACTGAACTTGAGGGGTGATCCAGAATTAGAATCCCTTTTTAAAGAATATCACACATTGTCAAGAAGAATATCGGGTTTGAGCAATGAGAGAGGACATGAGGGATCGAATGAAACATCCGTGAATGGTGCTACAAGAGAATCTGATCTAATTGCGAACCTAGTCGATGAAAGAGAACGCATTGAACGAGAGATCCTCCGGTCGAAAGAAGAACAGTTGTTGGAGAATCAGGAGGTCGAATGTGAAGCAGCGGATCTAGAATCGATTCTTCCTTCAGACTCTGCCCTTATCGACTTCATTCAGTATCGACACGCGGTTCGCTCATCGGCTACATCTGGCCCAACAGATCATATCTCACATTTCGCAGCCTTCATCCTACGCAAGGGAAGGAAGGTTTCCTTTGTAGATTTGGGACCTTCAGAAGTGATTGAATTAGGCATTAAGAGATGGCGAAAAGCAATGGTTGCTGAAGAATCAAGACAGCCTAGACTCAAGATGAAGCAAGTAGGTGAAACCGGTGATCCTGGAAGTGAACTCCGTCGTTGTTTGTGGGAAAAGATAATACCCCATCTTGAAGAAGCAGATTTGGTTCTTATTTCTCCTGATGGTGTCTTATCCGCATTTCCAATGGGAGCATTACCTGGGGCTCAAAACGGGACTTATTTAGCCGAGGAGAAACAGATTATATCTTTCCCAGTCCCACGACTTCTTCTCAGTATTGTAGAAGATCCTGAATCCAAGCAAGAAACGAATCGCAGGTTGTTGTTAGCCGGGGCCATTAACTATGGTGTTTCAGAGCATCCAAGTCTTTCCTCTCTAAAAGAAGGATCTGAAAATAAAGGCAAGAAGCCTAGTGTGGCCTGGCAGTTTGAGGTGGCCATACGGGGAGCTCCAAGGAAAGATGGGTGGGGCAGGTTCTCAGCACTTAACGGAACGAAACAAGAGATAAACGATGTAAAACGCACGTTCGAGGTGGAGTATCCTCACGCCAGCATCCATGAACTCCGTGGAGATGAAGCGACCGAGAGGGCTTTCTTTGAATTGGCAAGCGAATGCACAAATATACACTTAGCGACACATGGTTTCTTCGCTGCTCCCGAAGTGGATTCGGCAATAAACACGGGTTTGAGAAATAAGCAAAGTGAAACATTGGAGGAGGAACTGAAGACCGAGGCAACTGGCTGGCATCCAGGACTTCTCTCCGGTGTAGTTCTTTCAGGTGCAAACCAGAAACCTGAGCGAGGAAGAGATGATGGAATATTAACGGCCCTTGAAATGTCCACAATAGATTTGAGAAATGTGGACCTACTCACCTTATCTGCCTGTGAGACAGGGCTCGGCCAAGAAGTTGCTGGGGAGGGATTATTAGGGCTTCAAAGGGCAGCACAGGTTGCAGGTGCAAGGACAGTGTTATCAAGTCTGTGGAAAGTCGACGATGCCTACACGCAAGTTCTCATGACACGCTTCTACGAAAATCTCTGGCAAAAAAAGATGGGAAAATTGGAAGCGTTGCGTGACGCTCAATTGGCGGTGATGAGAAGAGAAATAGAACCGAAAAGAGATTGGAACAATGTGGTTGCTCAACGAGGGCCAGGCGAGATTGTGACGGCTGATTCGGCGGAATCAAAAGCGCTCCCACCATACTATTGGGCCGGATGGGTTTTGTCGGGAGACTGGAGATAGTGGAACCTATTAAAAATCGAAGAGATCAAGACCCAAAAGACCGTCTCCATCATCAGATTCTTGTTGGTTTTTTAAACATGCAGCCATGCTGACCGTTGACTTGCATGGTCATTCCAAATATCCCATTGTACCGCCTCAAGTATGAGATGATAAATGCGGCGAGAGTCAAACAACAGAGCAGTTTTTGCAAGGAAAGTCTTCAAGAAACTAACTGAAACGCCTGAACATGAAGGTAGTCCAAGAGGTTTTAGGTGATGAGTGGGTTGCGAGAGGTCAGTCAGAAATGATGGAAATCTTCCGGTCCAGCCCTCTAGTGTCTCAAATCTGGAGGAGGCAGAAGATCGAAGTAGGAGCGACTCAGCGATCCCTTTCAGGCCACTTTCAAAGGGTTTTACCTAATAGGGTGTTACAGAACTTAAAAAGAGAATTCCCTCCAACTGGCACTTTGTCCAGCATCGAGCCCACTCTAGGTCAGTTATGGCTACAATTTTTTTGCATTGCGTCAGAAGGACGTTTTGCCGTATCCTTCCTTCATACTTTGATTTCTGAGTGTGCCAATATTCTCAATCTCTCCCGCCCGGAGAAATGGCTCACGGAAGGCCGCTGCGATGCCAGATTCTTCAATTGAGGGTGGCTCCCCGTTTGAATGGGAAGAATTCCTAAGAAATCCATCAAAGGGATGGGAAGGTTTCTGGGAATCATATGGCTCGTGCGTCAGAAATGCAATCAGCCGATTTCAGCTTACACGTCAAGATGCTGAAGATATTCTCCAAGAGACTGTTTTTCGTTTGATCAAAGACGATTTCGTGGCTCTCAAGAAATGGGACAAAGAAAGATCTTCCCTCTCCACCTACCTGAGCGTCGTGGCAGTAAGCGTTTCTCTTGATTTCTTGAAGTCAAGTTTCCATCAATACGAACAAAAGAAAATAAAACCCAAAGGAGAATCGGATACAGAGGTTGATCTGCTTGACACCATGGCAGACTCCGGGCTCCGACCTGACGAACACCTTCAGCAAAGACAAGTAATCGAAAGAATCGTGAGTTGTCTCAACGACTGGGCCGGACTTAAGCAAGAAGACAAAATTCTAATTTACATGCGCCTAATAGACGTACCATTCGGAAAGATCTCAAATGTCCTAGGTTTAAGGGAAAACGCGTTGATGACCCGGTTTTCACGCCTAAAGGAGGAGTTTAGAAAGAGACTAAAGGATCGGGGAATCGATTTGTCGGAACTCTAGATAAACGCGATTTAGGCAAAATGTAAGGTTACATGCTCGAGTCTCGTAGAAAGTGAAGGGGAAATCGCATCTATTGATCGAATCTATTGGCGGCATGAGGATTCGGTCAGGAAGGGGATTTTAAAATGGACCACGACAGGATAAACCGAATTGCAAATATACTAGACAAAGATCTTGAACCGGATGCCCGCCAAAAGCTACTAGAGACACTCGCTTCCGATGACACAGACCTGGAACTTCTTTCTGCGGCCTTGATTCCTGAATCACGGGGATTTGAGTGTCCAGATGTCCCGTTCCCCTGTAATTCATTTATGAGGCTTGGTGGCCAAGGGGATGTGATAAGGATATTTGAAAAAGAAAATATTCGAATTAGTAATGGAGATCAATCCATTGCTGAAAGAGTCACTCGTATTTCAGGCGATACGATTCCCATTTGTTTTAAAGACTCATTTTCCATCGAAGTGCCTCCCCCAACAAGCAAAGGACAACTCGAATTTAGATTGGATTCGTCAAAGTGCCACATAAAATTCAACCTCGAACCTGACCATAAAGAAAAAGGTGATGATTTGGTTGAGATTTGGGAAGATGGCGCTCCCATCCTAGCTTTTCACGTAAAGTCTGGAACGCAACAAGACCTGGATATTAAGGCCGGAAGCGTTCTTACCATTCGTTTCTCTCAAAGTCCCTGGGGAATGGCCATTCGATTCTCGAAAATGAAACTCCAAAAGAAAGATTGGGTAGGTGCATCACTCACATCCGCGTTCAGAGGAAAAATCCAAGAATCCATTTCTATTATCACACACAGGTTCGGTGAAGAGGACCGAACCAGAGAGATGCTAAAAAGAATTCAAGGTCTACTCACCGCTCTCTCTGCAGCCACGAAAATCCAGAAAGGTCTCTTATTCCCAGCGCCCGCCTTTCGATCAGCCGAAACTGCATCCGAAGATTTAATTCAACTGCTCCAACCTGTTTGGACTGGGATCACTTCGATTTGGCCTGAGGCTGAGAAACTTTCGAATTCGTGGTCCGCCGCTGAACCAGAAGAATCAGATTCTCTTTCACCATCAGTTCTAGAGTTGGCTCAAACAACAGCCTCGATAGCCAGAGGATCAGTTGAAAGACTCGAAATAAACCCTGACGAGAAGGATCCGGAAACGATCGAAGGATGGAGAGGGCTCATGGGTTGGTTTGCAATATCTAGAGGAGAGTACAACAAGGCCTTTCAAGAATTTACATTGACCACTGTCTCATCCAAAGACCCTTTCTCGATACAAGCTGGAAAGCTACTCGCAGAGCGCTTGGAGAGTGCGGAAAAGGAGCAGGACCTATCTCCTCCAGATAAGGAGGAGATATCCGAAAAAGTGTGGAAAGAAATCTTTCTTCTCGATCAAATGGTGGGAGACTGAAGGCGGACTTGGTATGACCGAAGAGGACAATCTAGAGGAATTACTTCAAGCACTTTCCGATATCGAGAATAAGCTCAACACGCATCGAAAGCGAATGTGTGTGGTATTTCTCGATATCGTTGGCTATACATCATTTATGGATCGACATGGAGACGTTGCTGGAATTCGTAGAATCAATCATGCCGATTCAATCGTCAGGCCCATCGTCGAAAGTCATGACGGAAAAGTTGTTAAACGTTTGGGCGATGGCTGGATGGTTCGCTTTTCAAGAACAAGAGATGCGATAGAGGCGTCTATAGAGACTCAACGACAATTTTTCGAACAAGATCGGAAAGAAGATGATCCGATTAGAATCAAAATTGGCATGAACTACGGTCGACTGTTTGAGGATCACGATGATATTTATGGAGATGTTGTCAACGTTGCACAGCGGCTTGAATCGGAATGCCCCGACAATTCCATTTTGCTAAGCAAGACTGTCTACGAGAACCTTGAGCCTTACTACCAGCACCGCTGTTCGAAATTATCAGGACTGAGGGTCAGAGGAAAGCATGAACCTCTCGATGCTTATGAATTCATTTGGAGGAGAAGTGAGGAAGAGAGTCGGCAGGATGAGGTAAAGGACCTAAAACTTGAAGTCTTATGGGGACCAGAAGAAAGCCGCATTTCTTTGAAGCAATCGGACGATCATGATTCCGCTTTACTTCCTTTTATAACGCGCAAAATCAACCATCAGGGAATTGAAAATGTCTGCGATGGGATATTATCCACGATTCGACAAGGAAACTTGAAGGGTGACATTGAAAATACCCAAAAGCATTTGGAAGAGTTGGGAAGACAATTGTTCGACCTACTCTTTCCAATAGATATCCAGGAGAACATTCGAAAATCGAAAGCAGAATATCTTCTACTCAAACTTGACAATTCTTGCGTTCACATTCCATGGGAATTGGCACACGATGGACAGGCTTTCTTGAGTTTCCGATTCTCAGTAGGGCGAGTTGTTCGGACACGACAGCGGACATCACCATCAAATAGGCCTCAACCCACAGAAACTGTTTCGTTCCTCATGTTGTCAAATCCCACGGGGGACCTCCAATCCTCCCAAGATGAGTGTAAGACCCTTTATGAACACTTCAGCGAGGATTCGAGGGTCATTATCGAATGGTGTAATGGTAGAAAGGTGGACGTGACTTCCAAGGAGAAGATGAAGAAATTCGATATTCTCCATTACTCAGGGCATGCCGACTATTGTGTGGAGAATCCGGATGTGAGCGGTTGGATTCTTGCTGATGGTCGCCTGAATGCAGGTGATCTCCAAGAAATCAAAGAAGAAGGACATCCCTTTCCTCTGCTCGTATTTAGCAATGCCTGTCACAGTGGAACAACTGACTCATGGAAGGAAAGCCAAGAGTCATGGAGTTTTGGTCTCGCTAACGCATTTCTGGTAGCGGGTTGTACGCATTTCGTTGGAGCCGTGTCTGAGGTGCTCGACCAATCTGGGAAGAGTTTTCCTCTTACATTTTATCAGAATGTAATCTCGGGGCACTCAGTCGGTAAATCATTACGACTTGCAAGAAAGCAGCACCGTGAGAATGCTGGACAGGACAATCTGACCTGGGCCCAGTATGTGCTCTATGGGGACCCTCGAAAGCCGATCTTTGCAGGAATACCCAAGGCACAAACAAAGAGATTAGAGCAATCCTCAAAGATACCTCGAAAAGGGACCAATCAAGTTGAGTCTCAACCTATCATGCGAGAGGCTCATGAACTTGCCAATTCAAACAACCCGCAAGAGGAGAGAACGAGTCACTCGATTCGGAGAATGGCAATGCGATGGAAGGGTACTGCTTTCACCATGGGAGCCCTCACCATTGGCGTTCTTATTGCCGCATTCATATTTCTGAATCAATCGAATCATGAACAAATTGGTCCATTCAAGCCTGATCTAGAGATTCTGGTTCTAAGATCGGGCACCGTTTGGGACCTCACTGAAGTTGGGCCGTTAAAAACTGGAGATAAACTTCGAATCATCGGTAGTCTCGATAGGCGGGCTAGGTTGTGCTTGTTCTGGCTCGAGCCCGATGGGAATGTTGAGGTGTTAGACGAAACAGGGGATTCGTCAAGCACTGAGATTGTTTTCCCATCTGACGAGAATAAGTGGGTGACAGTTGTGGGGAGCGCAGGCATTGAGTTTATCGGGATGGCAGTTGGAGGACCCAGAACTGACTTCGAATCCATACTCAACAGAGAAGTCGCTGCTCTGGGTCCACTAACAAATGCGACTGGTGGCTTTACCTTCTGGCTCACGCGGGAGGAGGTAATTAAGCGAAAAGTTCAGGACCGAGGTATCGGACCTGTCGAGGAGGTAGACGTTGCAGATCTCGAGTATGAAGCAGATGCGATACGACGCAAAATGAAAGACCATTTCACGGACTTTATCGCTGTCGCGATACCTCACGAATAATCTCAAAAGGTTTACCTCTGAGATACCATTCTATTGAGTCTTATGGGGATTTTTTTCAAAACTTTTTAACGAAAAGCGATTTCCGAATTGCCAACCCCTCCATTTTCTGGTAAATTAACGTGTTTATTGTGTCGCTTTTGTGGCAAAGCGTCTTTGATCGAAGTTCCATGATGAGGCAAATGAATTACTTCCAAAAGAGGTTTCTCGGTAAACCTCCAGGTAACGGGTCCGTTCACCGCAATTATCTTGTGCTCACTTTTACTTCCTGTCTAATACAATTCGCCTTCCTCTCTCTATCCGCCCTCGCTCAAGAAACAAACACAAACTCTTCCGCGACTCAAGAATCACTCCAAGCCGATGAACAAGTCAAAACTCTTCAGAAGCGCATGAGCGCGCTGGGGCTACTGGCGCAAGCCGGCTCATTAGAACAAAGCGGTGATCTGGGATCAGCCCTTGAGAAGCGGATTCAAGCCTTGGAGATCTTCGAGGAAATCAATCCGGAACATTCATCGGAAGACAGGTTCGAGGATTGAAGATTATGCGACTCATGGACCCGCATTGAACGGAAGGAATATTTGATGTTAAAAAAGACTGTTTTTCGCTTGTTCCTTCATTTCATTTAATCATAAGAAACCCGGTGACATAGACGCGGGTTTTTACATGGAGGCTCTATTCATGAAGTTTGCATCTCTCTCCACCCTCACAACATGCCTTTGTGTTCTCGTTTCGGGTACGTGTTGTGCCCAAGCGCCCATTGCAACACCCATTAACACACCCATTAACACACCTACGCAACTTCCAACCACAGGCAGTCCCACGACTGGCATACACGGCGAGAACATCGTATTTAGGAATTCATCGTTTAGCGATTCGCACGCGATCGAGATATTTGTGCAGGGGCGGTCGAGTTCTATTCCTTACGACACACCCGGTGAGAAAGACAATTCAACCGGAATCGTTTTGAACGCGTTCGGGGAATCTTTCCTCACCGATACAGTGCTTACCGACACATTGGAACCGGATGATTGGTTTCTGACCAATGCCGAATCGCAAAACGTGATTCTGGTCGATGATCAAATACCAGGGCAGGTAAACGCCTGGCAAGCCTCCGGACCAAGTCGTTCAACGATTGCCCTCACCGAGACGGACCTGTTAGGTTCCGGAAACATGCAAGTGCCTGTTCCCTACGCAAAGATATCGTCACAATTGGGGAGTGCTTATGACTTGTCCGCTTATGGACAAATAGTCCAACTGGATCGTCATGTGGCGTTTCCGGATCAACGTTTCTTTGTCATTTTCGATAACCTGTCTTCTGTGGATTCGCAACCACATACCTATGGATGGACGGCGCACTGTCATGGTGCATTGAATACAACACTCAACCTGGCAACCTTCACAAAAATCTCGGGTAGGAGCTTGGATGTTCGTTTCTTCGGGCCCGATGTCACCTTCGAGGATTACTTTATTCCTCAGTATCTCGACGGTTCGGGCACTCTTACGGATGTACCATATTTTGTCGCGAAGAAGACCGGTGTCGGAACACAGTTTCTGACGATCCTCTATCCGAAGGACATTGGACATACTTCACCACTTTACGAGCAGGTTTCCACATTTCCCGGGATCGCTGGGAAGATCAGTATTCATGGATCAGAATTTCTGGTTTTCTGTCAGGGGTTCCCTCAGAAGTCGGTGGTTCTTGTGGATGGCAAACTGCAGACCAATGCCCGATTTGCTGTGGCCAAATCTTCCGGCGGTGCGATTGACTATGTGTTTGTAATTGACCACTCGGGTTCCCTAAGTTGGGATGGCGAGATGCTCATTAGTATCTCACACCCACGATCTTTTCTTTATCAGCCTACGAACGTTGGGGTATCTTTGACAGCGATGAAATTTTCGCCGCCAAGAACGAAGGTTATGAAAGAGATCGACGAGATTAAACAAAAATTATCACGTATGGATCAATCCGAGAAATCTAAGGCGTTCAAAGACCTAGGAACATTGCACCATGTAATAGGAGACCACTTCTCAGCCAAGGCATACTACGAAAAAGCCTTGGGAATCTTTAAGAAGATACACGGTCTGGAATCGGTCGAATCGGCCGCGATGTTGCACGAACTCGGGAACTTGCATTCCAAAACGGGTGATTTCGCTGCCGCCAAGATATGCCTTGAGGAAGCCTTAAATATCCACAAAGGAATCCTCAATAAGAGAAATGTTTTCGACAGGTCTGCCACAGGCAATGTTTCGGCAACATTATCTCGGCTGGGGAATCTGTATACCAGTATGGGAGATTACGTTGCTGCCAAAGCATACTACGATCAGTCTTTGGAGATCTTAAAGAAATCTAACGGAATGGAAAGTAGAGATGCAGCACAGGTGCTCTCCGATCTGGGATTCTTCTGTAGCTCTATCGGTGATGTTACTGCCGCTAGCATGCACTACGAGCAATCACTCGAGATCTGCAAAAGAGTCTACGGTGAGGAGGACCTCGAGACCTTGTTACGCCTCGAACTTCTCGGATCATTGGCGTGTGAGATGGAGGAGTATGTAACTTCGGAGGGATACTACAAGAAGGTCTCGGAAATCATCCGGAAAACCCGTCCCAACAGATTCGGCTGGCAGAATTTGCTGTTTTATGACCGGGGAGTCTTGTACCATTCGCTTGGACATCACGATCGAGCTAAATCCTATTATATAAAATCACTGACCGAAACAAAAAACGCGTTTGGCGATCGATCCATGATTTCGGCGACCGTACTTCAGTGTTTGGGGGATCTGTCATGCGATGGAGGGGATTTCACAACGGCGAAGTCCTACTATGAGCAAGCCTTGAACACATCATTCAGAGGGCTTGAACTGGCCTGCTCAGCGCTTTCCGAACGACAAATTCTTGTCATGGTCAAATCACTACGGACGAAACTAGACAATCTTTTCTCAGTAGCCCCGGAAACTAAGATGCAATCGATTGGTCTATACGGGCATGTCCTTGCGTGGAAAGGGTTTGCATTTGCGCAACAGCGTCAACAACGAATCTGGCGGGGTCGACCTGATCTAGTTCCTCTTTTCTCTGAATTGGTGAGTATATCCAGGAGTTTAGCCAATCTAGCCTACATATCACCAGCCGAGAGTACTGCTGAGGTGGAACTTCCTCAGCAGAATATCGATGAGCATATCAAAAGTCTAACTATTCAGAAAGATCGCCTGGAGGGAAAGATTGCTCAGAATTGCGCCGAGTATCAGCACCTGAGAGCTAATTTTCGATTAAGCCCAGATGATCTACAAGCTGGCTTGCCGGAGGGAGTTGTTCTCCTCGATATGCTGGAATACAAGCATTATTTCTCTCCGCCTGAAGGGAAGGGAAAGCCCCTTCGAGTTCCACATATTGCGGTGTTTGTCGTACGGCGCGGGGAGCCAATCACTCTTGTCGAACTGGGACCGCTGGAACCACTCGAACAAGTCATCAACCGTTGGAGTGAAACGCTTCAACCTCAGGAACCACGACAAACAAAGAACGAGGAGACCCACCACGGGGAAAGTGCGTCCACCGAACTTCGCCGCTTAATATGGGACAAGTTGGAGGAGCATGTAGAGGGTGCGGAGACTGTGCTTGTTTCGCCAGATGGTCCTTTTTCATCTTTCCCATTTGCCGCTTTGCCTGGGAAGGAGGAGGGTTCTTTCTTGCTCGAAGAGATTCGCATCGTTGTAGTGGCTGTTCCTCAGCTGTTGCCAGAATTGTTGCGGAAAGAAGAATCTGAAACAGAAGCAGCACCCAGTTTGTTGGTGATGGGGGATGTGGAATATGGTGCAAAAGTGAGTCCTACTTTCTTGGCCTCTTCGCAAAGATCGAATGTTTCAGAGAACCCGGTGGAACAATTCGAGGTGGCGTATGTACAACGCTCAGCGCCGCGGGGAGAAGGACTGTTTCACTTTCCTGCTTTGAAGGGAACTCGTTCTGAAATGTTGGCGATAAAAGACTCTTTTCAGAGAGCCTTTCCTGGAACCACAGTGGATGAACTGCGAGAAGGCGGCGCCACCGAAGCGGCATTTCGTGATGCAGCACATAAATCCCTGTACATCCATCTTGCAACGCACGGGTTCTTTGCACCGCCGGATGTAGTATCGGCCTTAGACTCTCCCGATGACGATGAGTCCATGCATTCGTTCGATTCCGCTTTCG
>JAJDBZ010000602.1 GCA_029261095.1 Candidatus Omnitrophota bacterium
ATGGGAAGAGCGGGGTTGAAGAACCATCAAAGGCCTCACTCAAATTGTCCAACCCATCTTCAAAGAAGACTCTGTCAAAGAGGCCACCCGCGAGGGATGTCATGCTCATACTTCCTGTTTCGACCGTCGCGAGCTCGGCGCCCGTGTTGGCGTCGATGCTGACAAGGCGAGTATCTCCTGCTTGTTGGAGAATCAAGAGTTCAGTCCCCGATACAGCCAGACCGGCTACGGAGGTGACAGTGGCAGGCGGTACAAGCGTTCTACTCAGGGCGTAAGTGTCAGCGTCGAATACAAAGATGCTGGTTGCGGATGGGGAATCGCCGTCGGCGTAGAAGAGTTCCCCGTTTCCATATGCGAAGCCGCAGGACCCGTCGGTTCCTGTTCGGGCTCCGCCCAGATCAAACACACTCTGAACAGCGCCGGTGTCCGGATTCAACTCCCAAATTAGATTGTTTCCGAGAGTCTCTCCAGCGACGAAGAGGCGTGTACAGACCACTTGAGACTCTGGAGGAGTCGGATCGAAGATGATGTTCTCTGGGACCATACCCGGAGCGAAGGTCTCGCTGGCGTTTCGGACATTGGTCGCGCAGTCTTGAATTCGAAGATTGATCCCGAAAGGTACGCCAGCGACAATGGCGAACGATGCTGGAGAAATCATTGCGGTTCCAACAATCGGACCGGCATTCGGTTGAGTGGGAATGTCGATGACGAAATCCTGAACCAACCCAAGCGACATACCACCTTGGAAGACTTCCATGGTGGCGTTGCAGATACCGGAATCGATCCGGAACCCGGCAGTCGCCGAATCGTCAGCAGTCACACTGACTATGAGGGTTCCGCCGATGCAGTTCTCAACTCCCGCGGAAGTCGAGAACGAAGGTGTCGGTTCGGTACGGTCGATTGCATAGACGCGGTTGGCGGCGGGACCACGGGTCTGCGCGTTGCAACCCCCGAAACCCTTGGCCGAAACGCTGAATACATCGCCGTCACCGCAGAAGGTGCTGCTGACGACGAGTGCGGCCGACCAGTTTCCATCCAAGTTGATAGTGGCGGGCACCTGTGCCGCTGAACCATTGATCGAGAATGTGGAACCCAGATCCGTCATTCCCATGACGAACCTCTCATACATCGCCTTGTCAGTAACCGTGATTGGCGGTGCACCAAGACTTGAGAGGTCGATAGAGGTTCGGGCTACACCATTTGAATTCACAGGCGGGTTGAAGCCGGAAAGAGATTGACCTGCCACGCCAGCGGAAATTCCGATTGCGGCGTCGTTGGTCGAAAGGATATCGGTGTTACCCCATTCAAAGTCGACGGCTCCAGTCGAGTAGAGGGTAATGGTCACATCGTTGACACCCGCTCCGGCGGTCGAAGGGACTCCGGTGTAATAGACCACGAAGCGGTCGTTGAACTGGCGATACCACGTTCCCCCACCCGCATCGCCGTCGATGTCGGAGAAGAGACCCATGACCTTGGGAGTCAGTTGGTTGATGTTGGCATCCGACGGATTTTGGGGATCGGGAGAAACTCCACTAATCGTGCCACCGAATTCAAGATAACCGTGGTTGTTAACGTAAACCGAGTTCCAGCAGTAGCCATAGAACGGGAACTCGAATCCAAGACTGAATGGAATCTGAATGGCCTCGTCGATTGCGCCGGTAAAAGGAACCGAGGTCAAGGTCGCCGCGGCTGTCATGGTCGCTGAGAGCGGAGCAAGCGGTCCGCCACCTGCACCGGGGTACCAAACATCTACCGCTGTCGCGGCTTGAGTTCCCACCAAATCGGTGACTGGCAGGAAGCGGATGAAACTTCCGTCAACCAAGTCCGATGGGCTAGGGGTTGTGAATTGTTCGTAGTGTCCTGTTCCCACCATCGTACTCGTCGTATCGGCAAGGTCGGTCAGTGTGGCTGCACCGCCGAACCCGGGGGCAACACCAACAATGGTTCCCGATGCGCCGTTGACCGTTCCATAGTCAAGGTCGATAGCGCCAGAGACATAGAGAGTCGCTGTCACATTATTCACTTGCGGAAGAACCATGCCGCCAGCGGATACAGAGGGGACATCGATAAAGCGAACATGGACGCGATCGTTTGCGAAGTCTCCACCTTGACGCTGGAACTGGACTCGGACCTCTCCGGAACCTCCCGAGTTGGGGTCTGGGTTCATGTCTCGCCAGAAAGCAGCGATGCGTGGGGGACCGTCAACGAAATCGGTCTGCGTCGGGGTTTCGTCATCATCGCCGAATCCGAACGTGATGTAGCCGTTGGAACCAACGAACATCCGGTCGTAGAGTTGACCGTAGAATGGGAAGACAAAATCTCCCGGGAAATCAATTTCAACGAAATCGTCATCCGACAAATTCTGCAACGCGTTGCCGCCACCTGCTCGTGTTGCCGACGGTATGCCGACCGTCCCGGTAGCGAAACTCGGCGTCACCGAGACGCCTCGTGCTGTGAAACCACCGTTGACGAGGGCACGGAAGGGTCCCGATATCGTTGTGACCGGCGCTTGCGAACTGCGCACGATGGTAATGGTTTCACAATCGGTTCCATTGCCGACCTGGTCGGTCGCAGCCGCGATGAGATTAAAGGTTCCATCTGGGAGCGAGGTGAAGGGATAAGAAAAAGTGGCAGTGTCCACCATACCGTTAGCCATCTGACTTTGGCTGGCGACAATGCTGCCATTCTGGTCCTCGATTCGGAATCCGATTTCAGCCAGACCGGAGGCGGCATCCATGGCTTGGATGACGACGTCCGATGCACCGAGAATCGTGTTGGAATCGTCAAAACAAGTGCCATCGATTGGAGCAAGAACTGTACAAGTCGGAGGAGTCAAATCGACGATGATTTCGAATGTGGCACAGCCGACATTCGAAACACTGGTTGCCCCATCCGTAAAGCAGGAGCTCACCACCGCGATATCTCCGTCCATCAGACCCAAAACGAATTGGCCCGCGGGCAGTCCGGCTTGGGTCGCGCCCGGAACGAGAGTGTTCGCGAAGGGACCATTACCCGAGCTTGGGATCTGCGGAGGACTGAAAGCAACCACTTCGTAAGTGACCGCATTGAGGTCATTCGAAAATGCGAGCAGTTCAAATCCGGAATCGAGAATTCCGGTGTCATCGTCGGATGCGTCTTGTGTAATGGCAAGACCCGCCGCACCTATGAAGTAGCTTCCTCCAGGTGTGGGCATCGAGATATCGGGGGATGCCGCAATATTGTCGACGAAGTGGCTGCCTGTTGCCGAATCGGTCTGTCCACTCATGTCGGCGGCGATGGCGGTCACATCGAAGACATCGTCATCCGCCAGTGCAGGGTCGACAGGGACATCGAAGAACCAATTCGTGAATGTGGCGCCTGAAGTAAAACCGGAGGCCTGCATGAGGGCGGTTCCACCGGAGGTCGTGTATTCGACTGAGACATCGACCACGCCGGATCCCACATCTTGTGCGGTTCCAGTAACCAGGAATGAGCCATTGACCAGGGTGCCGTCTGGCGGAGTCAGAATAACCACAGTCGGTCCGCCAGCGTCGATCAGGACAGAGAGCGTTTCACAAATCGTCCCGTTTCCAACGGCGTCCGTTGCATAAACGATGATGTCGTAAACTCCATCGCTCATCGGCGCAAAATTTGTATTGAATGCGAGTGAGGACCCGGCTCCTGCGAAAGGGGTGGACGCCTGAACGATCCCGGCGAGTTCCACCACCACTTCGACTGTCCCCATCCCGGCCGCGCCGTTGTCTGTGGCATTACCGATGATGTCAACGCTGAGCCCGAATGGTCCAGGACCAACTGGGGAAGAAAGCGCGCAAGCAGGCGCCATTAGATCGATGGTAATATTCTCGCTATCCGTGCTGCATGAATGCCCGGCATCGAATGCCCCGTCGCGCATCGCGAGGGAAAGGGAGTGAGTCTCTCCATGGTTGGCGCCGGTAATTCCAAAACTCGAAAGGGGGACATTGCTGGTGGTAGTATAGGTTCCAAGCATCGGTGGGGTGACTGGAGCAAAAGCCACTGCCTGTCCCGTTGTCGTATCGGTCACCGAAACCAAATCGACACCCGCGTCGCAGGCCAATCCGGTGTCATCGTCGTCTGCTGTGAACTCAATCACGACCCCGTTCGGTCCAACCACAATCGGTGCTGCCGGCTGAACGAAGGAAACAGTCCCACAATTTCGATCCACGCAGAATGTACGGGTTGCCAAACCGATCAGACCGCAATCATCCAGAGCTTCGGCAGTGACGGTTAAAATGGCATCGTCCGCGAATCCGGCATCAACCGGGATACTTCCAGACCAATTCGAGGACCCTGTCGCCACGAGCGAACCATCCGCACCAGTGGTGTTGTAAGTCAGCGTTACCGATACGATCGTCGCGTTGGCATCGCTTGCGGTTCCCGCCACGCTAAACGATCCATCCACAGCAAGACCGGCGCCTGGGCTCGTGAAAGCCGCTGTGGGTGGGGTGTTGTCAACTGTAAAAGCCACATTCGGCCCCGCCCCGGGATCACCGGACCCGGTTTCGAGAGTGTTGTTCGCGAAATCAGCCGTAGTCACTGAGAGTATATATGCGCCGTCAGCCAAAGAGGTCGTATCGAACGAAACAGATGGGCAGCCGCTGGCGTTGCCGACAAAGTCGGTCATGTCCACACCCGCGAGGATGTTACCAGGATTGATGGTGAAGGTCGTGTCGGAAATACCGCCCCCAGCAGAATCATCCTGAACCGTAGCGGCGAAGATGTAGGTTCCGCTCACCTTCTGACCCGCGGTCGGATCTTTGATCTCAACCAACTGAGGCGGAAAGAGATCTGTGGAAGTCAAATTGGGAGAATTCGAAACGCAGGAGGTCTTTCCGTTGTCGGTGGTGATAGTCGCGGCGTACGAAATCGTCGAACCGGTTGTCCTCGGAAGGTTTGGGTTGGAAGGGGTGTGATAGAACACAATCGTTTCAGATGTGTTTGCATTGTTCCGGGTGGTCGCTTCGAGAATCGTGGCTGATCCCAAATCTGCCGATGAAATCGGCGTGGATCCAATGCGACCGTAAATCGTGATAGTCGCGGGATCCGAATCGCCAGGATCGCTCACGAGGGATGCGGTGTTAATGGTGAATGTGACGCATGTAACGGGGACACCGCCAAGCATCATTTCGCCCACGGAGACGTCATTGGGAGGAGTGACGACACCTGGAGTAGCCTGACCGTTGGTGGTGTTGTTCTGGGATAGTGGCGATCCGCCGCCCACGTTGTTAACCGTATCAATCACGCGCATACCGAAAGAGAGCGCTGTCCCACCCGGCGCACTGCGTGTGATCATTGTGGTGTTTCCGACGACGTAGGGGGTCACCGGGCTCATATCCACGATGTTGCCGGAGATCGGATCGTTGTTCACATCGAACAGTTCGGAACCGGTCACTTCATAGAGCCGGTAATTGAGTCGGAAATTGTCATAGGGAACAGCAACCTGCCTGACCGTTCCCGGGCTCATCGCGGGATTGGAATCGAAATCAATGACCTCGTCCGAAGGGTTCTCGAATGCCAATGAAACGAGTGAACTTCCATCCGTGCACGAAGCAACAAACTCGTTGGCTCCAAAAGTCTGGGGTTGATTCATGTCGGCGGTTCCACCACGGACACGTGAGTTCGAATCAGCCTCCCCACCTTCCGATGCGACAGCTATATACCAATAGCGTGTTTGGTTCACGGTGTTAGTCG
>JAJDBZ010000603.1 GCA_029261095.1 Candidatus Omnitrophota bacterium
GGGTTCCTGTACGCTCTCGATAAGAAATCCGGGAAAGAGATTTGGAAGTTCGAAACCGAGGACTCGATCGAAGCCGCGCCTCTTTATCGGAATGGGACTCTCTACTTCGGGTCCGCCGATTCTTATTTCTACGCCATCGACGCCGAAACCGGGAAAGAGAAATGGAAGTACGAAACTTGGGACAAAATTCTCGGCGCGGCCAACTGGATTTCTTCCCCCACCGGCGAGGATTGGATTGTCATGGGCAGCTATGACGCCACACTCCACTGCATCGATTCCCACACCGGGAATGCGGTCTGGACCTACGAGACTGAAAACTACATCAATGGCTCCCCGGCGATCGACAACAACCAGATTGTGGTCGGCGGCTGCGATGCTTTCGTTCACATCGTTTCCGCCACCGATGGCCACAAAGTCGGGGAAGTCGATGTCGGCCAATACATCGCCGCCTCGGTCTGCCTCGATAATGGCATGGCCTACATCGGTCATTACGGTAACCATGTCGAAGCCATCGATCTCGAGAAACGTGAAGTGGTTTGGTCCTACAAAGACCGCTCATTCGCCTATTTCTCCTCGGCCACAGTGACCGACGATTGGGTCATCGTGGGCGGAAGAGACAAACGTCTCCACTGCATCGACCGAAAGACCGGCGAGAGGGTTTGGCAGTTCCGCGCGCGGGGTCGGATCGATAGTTCCCCGGTCCGGTGTGATGACAAGATCGTGGTCGGCTCGGACGATGGCCGGATTTACTTGATCAACCTAGAAGACGGAAAAGAAATCTGGCACTACGAAATCGGCAAAGAAGTGATCAGCTCCCCCGCGGTTTCCGATGGGATGTTTGTCATCGGGTCGGAAGATAAGAGTGTCTATGCTTTTGGTTCGAAAACCGAATGATTCGACGAAGCATTTTTGTTCGCTATAATAAGGTGCTGGTCCCGGAACCGCGATTCCGGGACCGGATTTGACGGGAGTTGTACTCCCCCAGGAACCGGCCACTGGGAGTACAACTCCCGACAAACCGCGCGCCGGAGTCATAACTCCGGCGCGAGCACCGATGAAGATATTCGGAACCGAAAAAGGTTAAAAATTATGACCACAGAATCAGTCGCCACAACACCGACACCCCAACAGAAAGAGACCAAAGGGGGAGGATACTTTGTCTCCAACTACCCCCCCTTCAACTTCTGGTCGAAGGATAAAGTGTCCGCCATTCATCAAGCCTTGGACAATCCCGGCGATCCAGACACCCCGCTCGGGCTCTATCTGCACATCCCCTTCTGCCGGAAGCGTTGTCATTTCTGTTACTACAAAGTCTACACGGACAAGAACAGTTCGGAGATTCGCAACTACATCGATGGCATGACCCATGAGATGGAGATGTACGCTGGAAAAAAAGTCCTGGGAGATCGCCACCTCCAGTATGTCTACTTCGGCGGCGGCACCCCATCCTTTCTCTCGCCGCATCAGCTCACCAATCTGGTGGCAACTCTCAAGAGCACCCTCCACTGGGACCGTGTCGAGGAAGTCACTTTCGAATGCGAACCGGGAACATTGACGGAAGCGAAGCTCGAAGCCATCCGCGAGATCGGAGTCACACGCCTCTCACTCGGCATCGAAAACTACGACGACCACATTCTCGAGATCAACGGTCGCGCTCATCGTTCCCCCGAGATCCGCCGCGCCTATGATTTCGCTCGGTCCATCGGGTTCCCGCAAATCAACATCGATCTGATTGCCGGCATGATCGGCGAAACGGATGAAAACTGGACGGAGTGTGTCCAACGAACCCTTAATCTCGAGCCGGATAGCATCACCATCTACCAGATGGAGATCCCCTTCAACACAACCATCTACAAAGAGATGAAAGAGAAGGGGGAGACCACCGCGCCGGTCGCCGATTGGGAGACCAAACGCCGTTGGGTCGATGAGGCTTTTTCGGCTTTGGAAGAGAGAGGGTATTCCATCTCCAGCGCTTACACCGCGGTCAAGAATCCCGAGACCACTCGGTTCGTTTACCGCGACAGCCTCTGGTCCGGCGCCGACATGCTTGCCCTCGGCGTCTCCTCCTTCGGTCAGTTCAAAGGTGTTCACTATCAAAACGAAAAGGACGATGGCCCTTACCTGGGACGGGTCCACAAAGACGAGATCCCGATCAACCGCGCTCACCCAATGACAGAAGAAGAGAAACTGGTCCGGGAAGTCATTCTCCATTTCAAGAAGGGGCACCTCGACCGAGGTTACTTCCAGGACAAGTTCAACGTTGATATTTACGAAAGATTCAAAGAAAACTTTGCCGAAATTCAAAAAGAGGGTTACCTTACGTTGAATGAAGACCAAGCGGTTCTCAACCGCCAGGGTCTTCTCCGAGTGGACACTTTTCTCCACTCCTTTTTCTTGCCGGAACACACTCCCGTGGGGAAATAACCAACGAATATAAAGGAGGATGCTGGGGCCAATCGGAGAGGAGACTTGATAGAAGCCCAGTCTGTTTTAACAGACTTCGTGTGAATAGCGACGCGGTTTTAACCCGTCGCGGACTCCTTAGACTCCCACACACCCCGAAGCAAGAATAACGACCATGATCCAACCGACAACTTATGACGCGGTCATCATCGGTGGCGGGCCCGCCGGTTCGACAGTCGGCGCACTCCTCGCCGAAATGGGCCACTGCGTAGCGATTCTCGAGAAAGAAAAGTTTCCTCGATATCACATCGGGGAATCCCTCATCCCGTTCTGTTACTTCACGCTCGACCGTCTCGGTCTCGTTGACAAACTCAATGCTTCCTCGTTCGTGAAAAAGTACAGCGTCCAATTCGTCTCCCCCGATGGGAAACTTTCCGCTCCCTTTTATTTCTCCAAACACATGGATCATCCCTGCAGTCAAAGCTGGCAGGTGGTCCGCGATGAGTTCGACCAAATGCTCCTCGACAACGCCCGCGAAAAGAAGGCGCAGGTCCTGATGGAGACCCAAGCCACCTCCTTCATCGAAGAAGGCGACCGGGTTGGCGGTGTGATGGCCAAAGGACCCGATGGAGAAGAGAGGGTCTTCAATGCGAAGATGGTGGTCGATTGTTCGGGTCGGGATATCTTTTCAATTCGTCGCAACAACTGGAGGGTCCAAGACCCCTCCTTGAACAAGATGGCGGTTTGGACTTATTACGAAGGAGCGAAACGCGACGAAGGCATCGACGAGGGAACCACCACAGTGGCCTACATCCCTGAAAAGGGTTGGTTTTGGTATATCCCACTTCCCAACGACCGTGTCAGTGTCGGGATTGTTGCGGAACCCTCTTACCTCTACCGCGATGGGCGCGACCCGAAGAAAATGTTCGAGAGAGAAATCGCCAACAACCCCTGGGTCGCCGAGTATCTGGCGCCCGGCAAACAAGTCGGGGAATACAAAATCACCAGCGATTACTCTTATCGTTCCAAGTATTCCGCGAAGGATGGACTCGTTCTCTGCGGAGACGCTTTTTCCTTCCTCGATCCGGTCTTTTCCTCAGGAGTCTTCCTCGCGCTCAAGAGCGGGGAACTCGCCGCCGATGCGATTCATCAGGCGCTCGAGAAGAACGACACTCGCCCTGAAATGTTTGAGGAATACAGCGACAAGTTTCGCTCGGGGATCGAAGCGATGCGTAAACTCGTCTATGCGTTTTATGCCGAAGATTTCAGTTTCAAGGATGTCCTGATGAAATACCCCCACCACCGATCCGATCTCACCGATTGCTTGATTGGGAATGTCGACAAAGACTTCGGCGCCCTTTTCGAAGCGGTCTCCGAGTTTGCCGAAGTTCCATCGCCGCTTCCTCATGGTCGACCCATGGTTGCTGTTTCATGAGAGTGGTGCAGCTCACTCCCGGCACCGGTAACTTTTATTGTGGGGCCTGTGTGCGCGATAACGCTCTCGCGAATGAACTCAATGCCCTGGGATGCGAAACTCTGACCGTCCCGCTTTATCTCCCCATGGTCACCGACGAACCGACCGATGGAGAGGGCCAACCGATATTGTTTGGGGGGCTCAATGTCTTCCTCCAAGAGAAAATCCCCCTGTTTCGGTACACACCTCGATGGTTCGACAAGATATTCGATAACCCAAAACTCCTCCGCAAACTCAGCGACAAAGCGGGAATGACCAGCGCCAAACAGTTAGGGGAGATGACTCTTTCATCCCTGCAAGGCATGGATGGAAAACAAGCCAAAGAGATCCGCCATCTGGTCGACTGGCTGAAGGAGTACGGCCACCCCGACATTGTTCTCCTTTCGAACTGTCTCCTCTCCGGTCTCGCCAAACAGATCAAGGCCGAACTGGGGGTCCCTGTTTTAAACACTCTTCAGGGGGAGGATGGGTTTCTCGACTCGCTTGGCGAACCTTACTCGGATCAGTGTTGGTCTTCACTAAAAGAAGTCGCGAAGGAGGTCGATTTGTTTATCGCGGTCAGCCCTTATTACCGAGAGACCATGAAAGTCCGGATGGCGCTTCCCGATTCGCAAATCGTTTCTGTCTATAATGGGATCAATCTCGCGGGTTATGGCCCCAGCCTCTGGCCGGATGAACCGCCAATCCTCGGTTATTTCGCGAGACTCTATCCCGCGAAGGGTTTGGATTGTTTGATCGACACTTTTATTCTGCTCAAGCAACGAGACACGATCCCCGGGCTCAAACTGAGGGTCGGCGGCACGGCCACGCCTTCGGATGAGAAATTTATCGCCAATCAGAAGAATAAACTGGACCAGGCGGGATACCTTGGAGATGCCGAGTTCGTTGAGAACTTGAATCACGAAGAAAAACTGGAATTCCTGAAATCTCTCACCGTCCTCTCGGTTCCAACAGCCTATGCGGAGTCTTTCGGACTCTATGTCATCGAGGCGATGGCCGCGGGCGTCCCCGTTGTGCAACCGGCGGAAGGCGCTTTCCCCGATCTCATCGAGGAAACGGGGGGTGGTCTCCTCTTCAAACCGAGGGATACCACTGACCACGCGGATACCCTGGAAAAACTACTCTCCGATGTCAAACTAGCGCAAGAGATGGGAGAACGAGGCAGGCTGGCGGTCAACGAGAAATTCTCGGTTCGCAAAATGGCCGAGGGAATGATGGAAATTTTTGAGAGGGTGGTGGCTTCGAAGGATTCTTCTGTCCAGGCTGTAACTGGGTAGAGTCCGTTTCAACGGACGTCTCTTTGCATACCCACGGAATTGATTCCGTGGCGGGCCTTGCGGAAGTGACCATAAGACGAAAGGAAGAAACCGGCGCATGCCGTATGAACACAAAACCAGGAGAGTTATTCGCTTCGCGGAAACCGATATGGCCGGGATCGTCCATTTCTCCGAGTTTTTCAAGTACATGGAGAACGCGGAACACGACTTCTATCGAACCCTAGGGCTGTCGGTGCATATGCAGGACCGAACGAGCGCCTTTGGGTGGCCGCGAGTCCATGCCAGTTTCGATTATCTCAAACCGCTCCGTTTCGAGGACGAAGCCGAGGTTCATTTGGTGATCCAGGAGATCGCCTCGAAAACCGTGCTCTATCGATGCTACATCCGCAAGGTCGGAGAAGAGAATCACCTCTGCGCCAAGGGAAGTTTGAGAGTCATCTGTATTACTAAGGAGGGGGGCAACGGTTCCATGCGTGCCGCGGACATCCCTCCTTTCTTCAAGGAAAAAATCGAAGCAGCCCCGGAGGAATACCTTCGGGAGCTGGAGGATCATTAAACCAAGGCGGGGTCACCTCCGGCCAGTCGCCCAGGGTTGAAACCCTGGGCTAACCATCCACCGTCCACTAGCGTGGACTCCATCAGTCGGCGAAGCCGACTTCGTATGGTTAGCGCGGGACTTTAGTCCAGCGCGGTCGCCGTCACGCTCAAAAAGAAATCAAACCGACTAAGGAGATTAAAACACCGATGCCCAATCCACCCTCCGATCACCAAACCATGTCCTGGCTGCTCTATGCAATGATTACTGTCTGCGCATGGGGGAGTTATGGAGTCCTTCTTCATACTGGCCAGGGTTACATGGGCGATCCCGTTCACGGACGATGGAAAGCGTTTCTGTTTGTGGGAGTCGCCTACTTTCTCGTGGCTGTGCTTGCCCCACTCTCGATTCTTTACTTTAAGGGCGCCAGCATGAGTTTTCCGGCCAAAGGCATGATGTGGTCACTTATTGCCGGAACAGCTGGAGCGGCTGGAGCGTTTGGAATCCTCCTCGCCTTTGGAGCCAAGGGGATGCCCAGCGTCGTCATGTCCATTGTCTTCGCCGGCGCTCCCATTGTGAACGCGATCGTTGCTCTGTCTGTCCATCCCCCTCATGGCGGTTGGTCGAGCATCCGATGGCAGTTCTTCGCGGGAATCATCATCGCCGCCTTTGGCGCAACCCTGGTCACTCTCTACAAACCCGGCGGACCCCCGCCAAAGAATGCTGTTGCCGCATCGGTTGAGTCGTCTCAAGTTCAGGTGGAGGAGATGTCGGACGAATGACCCCCACAACTTTGTCCCCCTACCCGACAAGGGTTCAAATCGAAGTCAGCCAATTGAGCCAACTCAATCGGCTCATTGATGAGATCGTTCCCGGCAACCCTTTTTACACCGCCAAACTGAAGTCATGCGGTCTCGATGGCGGCGTCGGATCTCTGCAAGAGTATTTTGAAAAGATGCCATTCACCACGAAGGCGGATCTGGTCAAAGACCAGGAAGACCATCCCCACTATGGCACCAACCTGACCTACCCTGTCGAAAACTATGTTCGCCTTTGCCGAACCAGCGGGTCGACTGGCATCCCGCTTCGTTGCTTGGATACTCGCGAGAGTTGGGAATGGATGGTCGACAACTGGTGTCGTGTTTTCTTAGAAGCTGGGATTCAACCGGTCGACCGAGTCTTCTTCGCCTTTTCGTTCGGGCCGTTCCTCGGGTTTTGGACTGCGTGGGACGCTGCGGCTAAGAACGGTTACCTCTGCCTTCCCGGCGGAGGCGCTTCGAGCTATGCCCGACTCCTCGCCATCATTGAGAACGAGGCGACTGTTCTTTGTTGCACTCCGACCTATGCGCTCCGTCTCGCCGAAGTGGCCCGTGAGGAGAGTGTGGACTTATCCGAGTCCAAGGTTCACACCATCATTGTCGCGGGCGAACCGGGAGGAAGTGTTCCCGCCACCCGGTCACGAATCGAAAAAGCCTGGAACGCGCGAGTCTACGATCACCACGGGATGACCGAGATCGGACCGGTCAGTTATGAATGCCCGGAGAGAAAGGGGACCCTACGGATCATTGAATCGGCTTATATCGCGGAGGTTCTCGATCCCGATTCGCATCAACCGGTTCAACCAGGAGAAGAAGGTGAACTGGTTCTCACCTCTCTTGGACGTGGAGCGCTTCCCCTACTCCGCTATCGTACCGGTGATATTGTCGAACTCGGGCCTAATGAACCCGATTCGCGGGGTTGTCATGATCTCTCCCTGATCGGCGGTATCATCGGAAGGACCGATGACATGGTTCCAATTCGCGGTGTCAATGTTTCTCCGAGTGTGGTGGAGAACGTGATGCATAGTCTCCCCGGTGTGGGAGATTACCGTGCTGAGATTTCCGAGGAGCGCGGGATGCTTGCCATGAAAATCAAGGTCGAACCGACCCCGGATTGCGAGGACCTCGACCATCTGGTGAGCGGTCTCGAAAAAGAGTTTCATCACACATTCAGTCTCCGGATACCCATCGAGGTCGTTGAACCCGGGTCGCTTCCCAGGTTCGAGATGAAACACAAACGCTGGGTGCGGCTTGATAAGGAAACAGATTGATGTCCGAGGCCCTACTGAAGCTCGATGCCGTCTCGAAGGTCTACGAAACCGAGACCGAGGGGGAAAAACCCCTCATTTTGGATGAAGTCGACATCGAGGTTCAAACCGGACAGGCAGTCGGAATCCTCGGCCCCTCCGGCAGCGGCAAAACCACCCTCCTCAACATTATGGGCACACTCGACAAACCGACCTCTGGGACGGCCTCGTTCCAGGGGCGGGATTTGACGAAACTCGATGAGAAACAACTCTCCGACCTGCGTAACCGGGAGATCGGATTTATCTTTCAATTGCACCACCTCCTCCCTCAACTGTCGATTCTCGAAAATGTGCTCGTGCCGACATTGGTCCATGAGGGGAGTCGTCAACCTGAATCCGAGAAACGAGCCAAGGATCTCTTGGATCGTGTCGGCCTCGGCCATCGCCTGAACTACCGTCCCGGGCAAATCTCCGGCGGGGAGCGTCAACGCGCCGCGGTTGTCCGAGCGCTCATCAACCAACCAGCGCTTCTCCTCGCCGATGAACCGACCGGGGCTCTGGATCAGGAGAGTGCTGAATCGTTATTCGATCTTCTCCTGGAATTAAACCGTGAAGGGGGAGTGACTCTTGTTTGTGTCACCCATGCTCTCCCTCTCGCTGAAAAACTTTCGCGGGTCTTGGAGTTGCGGAACAAGAAACTCGTTCCCGCGGGTCAGCCACGCTGAAAAAAACCAATGCCACCCATCGTGTTTTCTTAGAAAGACCATGAATGAATACCACACTCTCTATTTCGCCTATGGCTCCAACATGAATCGAGTGCAGATGAGTCATCGGTGCCCGGGCGCGACCTCGATGGGGCGGGCTTATCTCGAAGACTATCGGTTTATCATCAATCAAAGGGGATATGCGACCGTAGTCCCTTCATCCGGCGACCGTATCGAGGGAGTCCTTTGGGAGGTCGGCCCGGACCACCTGTGCACTCTCGACAGTTATGAGGGACACCAGGAGGGTATCTATGATCGATGCTATCGCGAGGTCGAAACGATCGATGGAATCAAACAAATGGCGCTTGTCTACATCGATCATCTACAGACTGAAATCGCAGTGCCCAATGAAGGTTATTTGGAAAGGGTTATCGAGGGAGCCATCGACCATGTCCTCCCCGAGAGTTATATCGAAACTCTAAAAGTATTTGGAGAGAAACGGTGAACCTCAGGACCCTCGCCCTACGAGGCCTCACTTACCATTGGCGCAACCATCTCGGCGTGATTCTGGGAGTCATCCTCGGTTCGGCGATCCTCTGCGGAGCACTCGTCGTGGGCGACTCAGTTCGATACACCCTCAAATCGATCGCCTTCTCGCGAATCGGGGAGACCGATCTCGCCCTCCCGGCCGGCGACCGTCTCTTCCCCGTCGATCTCTCCGACCGCCTCTCGCAACAACTCGACACTGAGGTCGTCCCCACTCTTATGTTACTCGGTTCGGTCCGTCGCGGGGATGACGAGAAGTTTGCGAACCGAGTGAAGGTCTTAGGGGTCAACCAAGATTTCTGGAAACTCTCGAATCAACCCTTCGAGATCGATCCGAACTTGAAGGATACCATCTACCTGAACACCCACCTTGCCGATCACCTTTCTGTCAAAGTGGGGGACGAAATTTTCATGCGGGTCGAGAATCCGAGTCTCCTCCAACGGGAGGCTCCCCTCTCCTCCGACGAGGACACTTCGGTCGCCACCCGGCTCACAGTCGACGGGATTGTCAGTGACGACCAACTCGGTCGCTTCGACCTCCAGGCCAATCAAGTCGCCCCATTCAACGCTTTCGTTCCGATCGAATCTCTTCAGACTCTGATCGAACGGGAAGGGAAGGCGAACCTGCTACTCGCTCCTTATCGACCCGAGAGTAAATTAACCGAGGCTGCGGCCAACCAGGCCCTCGAAAAGGTGTTCGCGCCGACCGACGCCGATCTGCTGGTCCAAGAGATTCCGGGAGGGAAGGGGATCGAACTCTCCACGGAACGGGTCTTCCTCGAAGCTCCTGTGGTGAAGGCGGCACTGAAAGCAGGCGACTCACACACCGGTATCCTCACCTACTTCGTCAACGAGTTC
>JAJDBZ010000604.1 GCA_029261095.1 Candidatus Omnitrophota bacterium
CCGGGGATAACGCGATCCCTAATGGCGACGCTGGAATTGTCGCTCAGGGAACCCGGCATCGCGTAGTCGGCAACCAATCATCGGGGAACGGATCGGTTCCGCTTTTTGCCGATGGAATCCGGTTAGAGGGGGGAGTTGGACATATTGTTCAAGGAAATATTGTGGGAACCAATAGTCTCGGGACAATCGCCATTCCCAATATGAGTTCCGGAATTATTGTGCAGGCCACCGGTTGCCTCATCGGAGGTTCGACCGAGGAAGCGAGGAATCTGACTTCAGGAAATGGTTCCGTCGGGCTCTTTGTGAATGGCCACGATAATATCATTTTCGGAAACTATTCAGGGACAGATTCATCCGGAACCATCGCAATCCCAAACGGGAATTCCGGTTTCATCCTTTCGGCATTTGCTTCAAGAAATACAGTCGGCGGCCCCAATCCTGGAGAGGGAAACCTATTCTCCGGGAATCCTCGCAGCGGAATTCTCCAGTTTGGTGGAGATGACAATGTCATTCAGGGCAACTTTATTGGATCGGATATCAATGGTTCCGCACTCCCCAATCTTACCGCTGGTATAGAGATCCTCATGGTCACCGCTCCCAACGCGCCTCTCCCGAACAACACCGCGATCGGAGGCGCCAACCCGGGCGAAGGGAATCTCATTGCGTTTAATGGTGGACCGGGAATCACCATCCCAAGGATTGCTGACCTGATGACGAAGGGTCATACCATTCTTGGAAACCGTATCCATTCCAATAGCGGCCTGGGAATCGATCTTGAGTTTGAAGGTGTTCTCGAAAATGATCTTGGGCCGCCTCCCGATACCGATGAGGGAAACAACAACTCCCAAAACTTTCCGGATTTGACCTCGGTCAATTCCTCGGGCGGCAACACCACCATCGGGGGAACTTTAAACAGTATCGCCAACACCATGTTCCGGGTCGAGTTCTTTTCCAACTCAGAATGCGACCCCTCTGGTAATGGAGAAGGGCAGACCTTTCTCGGATTCGACACGGTGCCCACGGATGGAAGCGGTCTTGCCACAATTAACGCCGTATTGCCAGTCTCCGTGGCGATGGGAGATCACATCACTTCGACCGCGACTCGCTTGGATGGCGCGATTCTGGTGGAAACCTCCGAGTTCTCCGATTGTTTCGAAGTGACCGATTCAACCGGTCCCACTTCGACACCGACTCCAGGCGATGGAGAAACCGCCACTCCAACTCCGACCACCGAAGGCGGCGAAACACCGACCGCCACGCCCATTCTAGGAGCCGACCTCGATGGTGACATGCAGGTGAACTCGATCGACCTGATCCTGTTGCTTCGGGGGCTTCGCGATGACGATACCTCTAGGGATGTGAACGGCGATGGTACCATCGACCAAGAGGACCTTCTGGATTTCAGCACCCACTGGATGGAATAGGAGACAATCGGGAATGATGTTTATACTGAGACTCTTTTGGCCGCTCTTTCTTCTTTTTAGCAATGCGATCGGTGCGAGCGCGGATTCCCTCAAGGCGGGATTCGCTCGGGTCGATATCACACCTCCCACTGGATTTCGGATGAGCGGATATTTTTACGAGCGTTTTAACACCGGGACGAAAGACTCTCTGTTCGCCCGCGCCATGGTCCTCGAGCAGAAAGACGTCAAGGTTGCGATGGTGTTCTGCGATTTGATCGGGGTTCCCCTTTCAGTCACCAAGCATGCCCGAACCGGGGCATCCCATGCGACTGGCATTCCAAAAGAGAACATCCTGATTGCCGCGACACACTCACACACCGGACCGCTCTTTTTTAACGCGAGACGCGAATACTTCCATGAACAGGCTGTGGCCGAGCATGGAGAAGATCCTCATGAGGCAATCGATTACGAATCCAAATTGATCGCCGATATCGTTTGGGCTGTTGATCGGGCCCATGATGCGCTGCAACCGGTCAGACTCAAGCACGGATCGACCGAGGTCTATGGCCTCTCCTTCAACCGAAGGTTTCATATGAAAGATGGACCGGTCCGTTTCAATCCCGGTCGAAAGAACCCAAACATCATTCGACCCGCCGGACCCATCGATCCGGAGTTGAACCTTCTCTTCTTTGAATCTATTCAGGATCACAATCCGATCGGAGCTCTCACTGTGTTTCCTCTGCACCTCGACACCACAGGGGGAACTCTCTATAGCGCCGATTTCCCCTCCTATCTCCATTCGAGTCTTCGCGAAACACTTGGTCAGGATTTCGAGTCGTTCTTCGGTCCCGGCGCCTGTGGAGATATCAACCACATCGATGTAGAACGAAAGAATCCACAAAAGAAAGGGATCGAAGCGGAGAGAATCGGCAACGCCTTGGCGCGGGAAGTCCTTGCCTCGGTCACGAACTTGGAGAGTGTCGAGACCCCTTCCCTCGCAGCCCTCCATGCGACTATCGAGGCTCCTCTTCAGAAGTATACCGATGAGGAAAGAGCGGATGCGGAGAAAAAAATCGAGAAAATCGGAACGAAGGACCTTCCCTTTCTCGAACAGGTCCTCGCTTATAAAATCCTTGACCTCCAGGCATTTGGGGAGGGGAACTACCCGCTGGAGGTGCAGGCCTTCCGCATCGGTTCCGAAACAGTCATTGTCGGGCTCCCCGCCGAGATCTTTGTCGAGATCGGTTTAGCCATCAAGGAAGCCTCCCCTTTCAAAAACACGATCGTCATCGAACTCTGCAATGATTCGCTCGGGTACATCCCAACTGCAAAGGCTTTCGAAGAGGGGAGTTATGAGACAGTCAACTCGCGTGTCCAGCCGGGTGTTGGAGAGGCTCTGGTCGAGACCGCGGTCGAACTGTTGAACCGACTTAAGGGCTAAGAGTTCCGGTCAAATGAGACTTCTCCCCTCCCTCGATGGGAGGGGCTGGGGGAGGGTGAAGAACTCTACCCTTTGACGAAAACACCCCCACTGGACCTCCTCCATCAAGGGGGAGGGTCGCTACCCACTGAACCGAATATCAGAATCAAGGAACCTGGTAACTGTACAGGTGCGATCCGCTCCCAAAATAGATCCGTCCATTCAGATAATCTCCACCCGGACCGATAGAAACTGGGGATTCAGCGAGCATCGAGATCTCATAGGATTGGGTATCGACCTGAGCAACACCCTTTCGAAAGAGCATGTAGAGGTTCCCCTCGCCATCTGAGACAAAAACGCGTGGCCCCTGCTGAGAGGTGGTCCGACCGAAATCCTTCAGTAGTTCATGCTGATGAACCACTTCCTTCTTCGAGGAATCGAAAACGAAGAAGATTTTTTGGTCGGCGACACCATACACAAGTCCTTCGGGAGTGGTATAGAGATCGGTGTATCCCTGGACTCCGGGGAACAAAGGCGTGTGCCATTCGATTTTCTTTGTTTCGAGGTCGAGGATATAGAGTTCCGCCTGATCGGCCTTAATTTCGCCGCCGGTCCCTGCCCGTGTGGTCGATCCTCCGACAATTTTCCCATCCGGTAATACAGCCAAACTCTCAGTCGAGTGCTCCGGAAGAAGATCCGAATGTTCGATCACGGTCTCTTCTCCAGTGTCGCGATTCCAGAACAACAACCCCCCGCCAGTCCGCCCATACCCAGGAGTCCCAGACAACACTAACCATTCTCCATTCGGGTGGGCGAGCAGGTCATGCGGACGATGGATGGCCGGACTGCATTCAGTCAGGTAGAGCGGGTTGCATCTCTTTTTTCCTTTCTTTGTGGGGACCCATTCTTTTGCGGGGTCCCATTCGAGAAGAAAACCTCCTCCATAGCCACCGACAAAAAAACGATCTCCCTGCCGCGCAACCGTATTCCATTGGTGGTAACTGGCGCGGTTGATCCATTCATCGGTTTCGGGGTTATAACTGAAGAACCGCATCGGAAAGGCCGTCCCGCCAGAGAGTGTCCCATCCGGCGCTACCGCGATGCCCATGATGTGGGCCCCTTCGCTGGTGTAGTCGAACTTCAATTCCACCGACTCCCCAGATTCCGGGTTTTCCACCACCATCACACGGTCGACCAGATCGCAAGTCTTCAGTTTTCTTCCATCCGGGAAGTCGGTATGAAAGAGCCCCTGACTACTCGTGATGTGAGTCACCTTGTTGAGGTTGCCGGGGTTCGAGATCTCCTTGACCTCGCCTTTATGAAACTCGTACCAGTCCTCATCGTTGCCGCTGCCTGTGTGACCATAGACCTTACCGGTCTGGTCACGGTAGACCGATGCCATCGCGATCACTCGTTTCGCCTCTGGAAGAATCGCTTTCGAATTCTGGGTCTCTGGGTTGAAGGCGATGATCTGGCTTTTTGTGTTGCCGACTCCAAAATAGATCCACCCCGTATCATCCGCCGCGATGAAGCGTTGGTACTGCCGCCAGTTCTCTTCGTTCTGATTGCCATAGTCCTTGAACTCGCGAGTTTCTGGATCGAAGGAGGCCAACCCGCTGTTTGGGTAAGTGACCGACCAAATCTTCCCCCCATCGTCCTCGGTCATGCTCATCGCCATCTGAGGGACAGTCTTGTGGTGAAAGGTGAAACCGGGTTTTTCCGGATCGAACTCGCAAAAGTGACTGTTGAAGTGAGTGTAAAATTTGTTGTTGCTTGAAAGGATCGAGGAGTAAGGACAATCCCCGCCGGGGTCGAAAGGCATCGGAAATTCTGTGCTCTCGCCCGTCTCGGCATCGATCATCAGAAGGGCGTACCCCCCGCGATGATCGAAAAGCCAGACCAACACCACATTGTTGCCCTCGCCATCGACAGTGGCGACAGTCCCACGGTGGTTGCTCACCGGCGTCGCGACCCCGTGATGGAGAAAACCATTGCCGAGGTCTTCGGTTTTGGCGAACCCCATCGTTCCTGACAACAGAACAAGAGTGAGAATGGACAGTTGATGAAAATAACTGAGTGAAGGTTTCATACTATGCTCGCTGTTTATCGGGGTAATTCCCAGGGTGGTGATTTGAAGATTGTCTCACACAAAGGGGCGGGTCGACAACTCGTGTGCCGAAATCATAGATCTCCAAAAGAAACCCCTCTGAAGGAACTTGATCTCTACTCCCGCGAAAGGTACTTTCTCGGGACCAACCATCCATTGAAAAGAGGCCGATTCATGGAACATCTATTGACAGTCGAAAGTCTTCTCGCCCTGCTCACCCTCACCAGTTTGGAGATCGTGCTCGGGATCGACAACATTATCTTTATCGCCATTCTTTGCGGAAAATTGCCTGCGGCGCAACAAGGGAAGGCTCGACAGCTCGGTCTGTTCCTCGCGATGTTTATGCGCATCGGACTCCTGCTCGCGATCGGGTGGGTGATGGGACTGACTAAGCCGCTCTTCGAAGTGATCCAGCATGAGGTGACCGGCCGCGATCTGATCTTACTGTTCGGGGGTTTGTTTCTGATCGCTAAGGCGACTTATGAGATCCACCATAAGCTCGAAGGCGAAGAACACGCCGATGTGACGAAACGAAAAGCAGCCACCTTCGGGAGCATTATCTTTCAAATCATTCTTCTCGACATCGTCTTTTCGCTCGATTCGGTGATTACAGCGGTGGGCATGGCGAACCATATCGAGATCATGATTATCGCCGTGGCGATCGCGGTCGGGGCTATGATGGTTTTCGCCGGAACAGTCTCGGATTTCGTGGAGAAACACCCGACCTTCAAGATGCTGGCGCTCTCCTTCCTGCTCCTCATCGGCGTCGTGCTGGTCGCCGATGGCCTCGGGAAGCATATCGAAAAAGGCTACATCTACTTCGCCATGGGTTTCTCCCTCTTCGTCGAACTCATGAACCTGAAGATGAGGAAAACCAAAGCGGAGCCGGTAAAATTGCATGGGGCGGGGTGAGGAGTTCCTGGAAACTCAATAAAAGTGTCGTAATGATTAAGCAGCGAATGGAGTCCCCACCATGAACACCACACTCCCTATCCTCATCGTCCTCGCCCTCGGAGCCGCTCAGGCGCTCATTCTTCACCGATTTCACTTATCACTTTGGGTCGTCTCCGCGGGAGGCGCCCTAAACGCCGCAGCGATCTGGTGTTATGTCTTCTCTTCCTTCAGTAAATCACGGATCTCGACGAGCAATTCCTGATCCTTCGTGAGCGGTGGCGGACCTTCGTCCACTTCATCCTCTTTGGATTTCATAATCCATCCGAGGAATTTAACGATGAAGATGAACAAAACGAGCGCGACAATCAGGAAGTTGAGAACCTCCCCCAGAAAGATGCCATAAGGAATCTCCTGACCGCCAACCATCCATGTCCATTCAAGATAACTCTTCTCTCCGGGCATAATCATACCGATCATGGGCATAATCACTTGCTTGACCAGCGAGGCAATTATCTTCCCGAAGGCTGCCCCGATGATGACCCCCACCGCGAGGTCCACCACGTTTCCTTTGAACGCGAAATTCTTAAACTCATCGATTAATTTGGAAGCTTGTTTCCCTGGATCGAAAGATCCCTCTTGTGCTGATTCATTCATTTCCAACGGCTCCTCTTCGAAAGATTCTCCGGTCCCTCAACCGGATCCGGAATGGGTGACATGTCGATCTCGACAAACCAGATCATATCATTCTTCGCGATTCATTCACGAATCTTTTTTAGCAGATGAGTCCAATCGCCCTTTTTTCTCTTCCGAAAGAGGCGGTATCCTGGGTCCATCCCAGATATTCAATCCACAGAACTCAACTTAAAAAGAAGATTCAATGACCCTACGAATGGATTGCGATGACGGAAGGTATTTTGTAGTTCCATCTTTCTCGCCCCTGGTTTAGACTCAATACTGGAGTCATCCATAGATGTTGGGACACTCAATGGTAAGGACCTTGGTAAATTTGCCCAATGAATTCGGAGAATCGGCTCGCCACTCTTGTTCTGAGAATTCGCAAATCTGACCACCAATTCCACATTATCCTGATAGAGCGGTCTACGGGACAGGATATGGTCATCACGGAAACGGTCACGGGAGAGTGTGACCGGGCTCTGAACTGGGCGAACCAGATCCATACGGCTATCAACCCTTCTCTCGATAGCCATGCCTCCAGTGCAAACAAAACCTCATTGAAGAGTTCGGGCCAAAACCTATTCAGGGAGTGTTTCTCAGGCCAGTCCAGGGAACTCATTCAATCTTCCAGTTTCGAATTTCTCCTACTCGATTTAGATCCATTCTTGACCGAAATACCTTGGGAACTCTGTCATGATGAGCTGGATTTTTTCTGTTGTCGATTTTCTGTCGGAAGACAAGTTCCAGATTGGTTCGATGCGGAGGTAACACGACACACCCGGTCCGCTCAATCCGACTCCATCCTCGTTGTTTCGAATCCCACGGGCGATCTGCCAGCCTCTTCCGATGAAGGACAAGACCTGACTGATTTTTTGGTACAGGAACAAAGGGCGGGTGTGACCTGGCTCAACCACCATGTGGATTGCAGGAGCCTTCGCGAGGGTCTTCTGGAAACCGACCTCCTCCATTATTCCGGACATTTTGATCACGGGGATTCAATGGAATCTTCGCCCGGTTGGAAACTCTCCGATGGGATTCTTACCGGTCATGATATTCGGCGTCTTTCCGAAGAGAGTTCCACTTTTCCATTGTTAGTATTCAACAACTCTTGCGACAGCGCTGGAACGAGAGACGGAGAGGTCGACCCCTTCTTTTCATGCCTGATCCAGAGTGGTTGCCTTCATTATATCGGTGGATTGTCGAAGGTGGTCGATCACCTCGGAAGGGAGTTTTCAAGGACGTTCTATCAGCATGTCCTGGGGCGTGTCCCGGTGGGATCGGCGCTCCGCTTGGCAAGGCTCCACATGCGTCACGCCAATGAAAACGACGATTCAACATGGGCGCAGTATGTTCTCTATGGAGATCCCACAAAGGGAATCTATGGAGAGCGCGCAAATTTCCCCGAATCGAAAACCCTCGTTTTTATCGACACGGAAAATGAAAGAATCGATTCGACCGCCTCGGAGTATCCAGAATCCGAGCGTGTAAACCTGCCAACCGGTCAGGCGTGCCTCCTGTTCAGCCTTCCCTCGGATGCCGTCCGTTTTTCTCTCTCCTTCATGCGAGAATCTCGGCTGGTCCTATCGTCGCCGAAATCCGGTTTTCTCCCGAAGGTCGCCATCGGCAGCGGCGAACTCTCGGTGGAAAGAATGGCCGATTCAGGAGGCGCTGTTGGAGTCGAAGGGTATCCCTGTAAGGTTGGACTCTCCTTGTTGGAAACAGCGGAAGCTGGGCAGGTTCTGACAACACGGCCCGTTCTAGATGATGCGCGCGCAAGCGTGAGTCGTACTCAAATTTATGAAGCCCTCGAAATCTCCTGGCTCGATCACGGGGTGTACAAACACCAGGATTTGGAAGATCCCATTCCCATCTGCGAAGTGGGTGAATTTGACGTTGCACCTCTCAGGCCCCCTAGCGATACAAAGAAGATTTTCCGAACGGTTTCTCCCGATCAAGAACCGGTCCTCGGCTGGCGTCCCGCATTGGACCTCGAGATCCCCACCTCACCAGGGTGGATCCTCAACGAGAAACTTGGGCAGGGTGGTTTCGGGGAGGTTTGGCGAGCCAAACACAAGGTCCATAAACAAACCCGGGTTTTCAAATTCTGTTTCAAAGCCGACCGTGTGCGTTCCCTCAAGCGGGAGGTCACCCTTTTTCGAATCTTGAAAGAACGATTGGGGCTTCACCCGAACATCGTCCAGATCCATGACGTCTACTTCGATTCCCCTCCATTCTATATTTCGATGGAAGATGTTCATGCGATCGATCTCGGGAAGTGGTGTCAGATCTATTGTAAGGATGAACGTGTCGATGAATCGGTGCGGTTGGAACTTGTGGCTATGGTCGCGGATGCACTGCAAGTCGCCCACGATGCCGGTTTGATTCACCGCGATATTAAACCCTCCAATGTGTTGGTTCAGGGGACTCCGGATGCGATCGATAGAATACGAATCAAATTGACTGATTTCGGGATCGGCCAGGTCCAGTCGACTCAGCTCCTTGCTGATGTGACAGCGCTTGGGTTTTCAGAAACCTTCAGTTCGACTGAAATGTCGTCCGGCTCGGGTAGCCGGCTCTACATGGCCCCTGAACTCTTGATAGGAAAACAATCTTCGATCCGTTCCGACATCTACTCATTGGGGGTCATGCTGTACCAATTGATACTAGGAGATTGCGATCACCCTTTGACTGTAGATTGGGAACGAGACATCAACGACCCGATACTCCTTGGAGACCTGCGGGGCTGCCTGGCGGGAGAACCCGGCAACCGGCACCGAAGCGCGGGAGAGGTGGCCGAGAGGTTGAGAACAGTCCCG
>JAJDBZ010000605.1 GCA_029261095.1 Candidatus Omnitrophota bacterium
TGTAACCATTAGAAGCCCACAAGGTGTCCCCTTCCCTTTGATTCTCATGAAGGAAATCAAGGACGGGATCTCTCGCACGATTGACCGGCAGTGGCGGATTGACAGCCAGCATTCCTGGGATTGTGAAGTCGATGAGAGCACAAAAGAGAAAGACTGAACCCACAGCCCACCTGACATTGAGAGGTTCCCGAGCCGCCCACCGGATCAGAAAATAAACCCCTCCGGCGCTCACCAGGAGGATCGGGGCGACCATCTGGAGATAGTAATGAAGGAAAAACATCCCCGACAATGAAGTAGCGAAGAAATCGAAGATCACCCAATAGAGTGCGAACAATTGAATGTACCGAGTCCTCCTGAGATAACCGCTACGTGAAAGGCTCGCCACTCCCAGAACAAACAACAAAACGAGTAGAGTCGAGTTTGAAAAAATGAGTTCGCTGACCCGAAAGAGCCCTTCGGACTGGTTCTCGAGAATTGTCTCATCCGAGAACCGTTGGGTGTACTGGACCCCATATTGAATCACTTCGACCCAAGACATGAAAGCATGGTGTTTCATGAAATAGAAAAGCGGAAACAACCCGACAAAAAAGCAGCCGGACAGGAGTGTGATTGAATTCTTTAAACTCTCGATCCACCCGCCCCGGCTGAAAAGCAGAGTGTAAACGAACCAGGGGACAAATGAAAAAACGAAGGGTTCCTTCGTGAGTGCGGCGGCGCCGAATCCGCACCCCGCGAAGAAAAGGGGCAGCCGAGATCTGCGCTTTCTCAGAAGCACCCAGCGAGCGATCCCGAGAACTCCCAAGAGAACAAAGAAGGCACCATATTCCTCGGTAAAATTCCCGCCGCCATAGATCATTGGATGATAAAACGCAAATAGAAAAAGGATCGAACAACAGAACGAAGTCGAAATGGATCTGAATAGAGTCCATGTGAGGAAATAAAATGCAAGAAGGTTTAAACAACCAAAGAGTGTTTGAAGATCTCGAATCGCGGTGTGTGTCTCCCCACCGACACGGAGGGCAAGGGCATTCAAGAAGAAGACAAGGGGTGGTTTGTGGTCCCAGGCATCCCGGTAGAGCACACTTCCGTGGTTGAGGTGGAGACCGACCGCGGCAAAGATGCTGGAGTCGATGGCCAAGGGAATGTCTCGATAGGGAAGTAAAAGAGAAAGGACGATTGAAAGCAGAATAGAGAGAGCCAGGATGTGACGGAACCAGGGGTTTCGAAAGACCATTCTCAAGTCCATTGGTCAGAAGGGCCAAAGCATCTTGAGACCGACCAAAGCGAGGAGAATGGCGAAAGGTTTCTTGAGCTCCGCCGGTTTCGCCTTGGAAGCCGCCCAGGCGCCAGCTTGTGCTGAGGCCGCGGCGACGAGGGCCATAACCGACCATACGACCAGGTTCACATATCCATAGGAATACATGGGTAAACCTTCCACATCCCAGCCCGCAATGACATTTCCGGTCGTACCGGCGATGGAACTGAAGACGATCAAACCGCTCGAGTTCGCCACCGCCCTATGGATGGGAACTCGGAGAACCATGTGAAGAAGGGATACGGTAATAATGCCCCCGCCGATCCCAAGAAGCGATGAAAGAAGGCCGCTGATACCGCCAACCATCATGAGTTGGGGAATCGGTATGATCCTGTCAGGGTCCAGGTCGGATTTGGGGGGAGGTTTGTGGAATCGAAAAGCGACGAAGAGGAGAAAGGCACCGAAGAAGACTCGGAGGAAATCTCCACCGACCACCGCGGCAATCGCGGCCCCCGCGAGTGCCGCGGGAACAGCCAGAATGGCCATTGACAACACCTGTCCTCCGGTCAGCGAACCATGGATGGCATGACCCAACGCGCTGGAGAGTGAGGTGATGACGATAATGGCTAAGCTGGTGCCGACCGCCATGTGCATCGCGAGCCCGGTGTCTTCGATCCCCATCCAAATGAACCCGTGGTATAGACAGGGAACGAACAGAACGCCCCCGCCCACACCGAGAAAGCCGGCGAGAAAGCCCCCCATAAGCCCGAAGGCCAGAAACATGAGAATGATAGAAATATCCATCTTAGTTCGGTCGATTGTCCCCGTTTGGTCAAATTAAACCAAGTGGAATGGCGGCTAATAATTCGAACAACGAGTGACTGTCCAGGAAATAGGGTAATAAATGAAGTCCATGCGGTTCGAACTCGGAATTCCTGGACCCACGCGCCGCAATCCCGCTAACTCTTCGAGATTCTTTGGTGTATATTCGCAACGTCAAAGAGATGGAAACCGGAAGGGAAAACACAAAATATGGTCCACCCCTGGCATGATGTCCCAGTCGGAGAAAAGTCCCCTGAAGAGATCACTGCGATTGTCGAAATCGCGAAGGGGAGCAAAGTCAAATACGAATTGGATAAGACTCTTGGGCTGTTAAGGGTTGACCGGATTCTCTATTCATCGGTGGTCTATCCCGCCAACTATGGGTTCATTCCACGCACACTCGGGGATGACGAAGATCCACTTGATGTTCTCATTCTCATGCAGGAACCGGTCGACAACCTCTCAATCCTGAGGGTTCGTCCAATCGGAATGATGGCGATGCAGGATCAGGGTCAAAACGACGAAAAAATTATCAGCGTCCACATGGACGATCCCGAGTACCGGGCCTTCAATCATATCCAAGAGTTGCCACTTCATCGCCTCTCGGAACTCCGACGTTTCTTCGAGGACTACAAGAAACTCGAGCACAAACAGGTGCTCGTCCAGGACTTCTTCGGTCCGGAGGAGGCGTTTGAGACGATCAACGCGGGGATTGAGAGTTACAACAAGGAGTTCCCCAAGTAACCTGAATGCTGATCGTCATGACCTGATTGTCGCAGGGGCCTCTTCGGTCGGGGATATTCAATTCTCTCCTGGTTCACGGTTGAGGGGAATAACTCGTAACTCCACTTGTTCAGATTGCCCAGTTATCACCTTGTTGCCTGAAACAGATTTCTTTATGCGACCTCCTTGAATCGTTAGGTTGTATTCTCCCTGCGCGAGATTGCTGAATCGAAACCGTCCACTCTCATCCGTCTCTCCCTCTGAGTGGAACCAAGCCGGGAGATCCTTGTCCGAGGTCGCCACCTCCCCCTCGCGCTGGTATATCGGATGATTCAGGAACTGGGCGGAAATCTCCATCCCCTGAATCGGTTCGCCGGTTCGGTCATCGATCAGTGTTCCCTCTTGAGTCAGCCCCGGCTTGAGTTGGATCACAAGATCTCCTTCTGCGACAGGCGTATTTCTCAGCCAAACCGGTTGGAAATCCTGCATCGATTCCACAGTCAGACTATAACTTCCCGGCGCTTGGAGATTGATCTGATCGAATCGATGCCGTCCGTCGCGGTCGGTGTATTCTCCCGACTTCCCAAAACTCCCCCCGTTTTTCGCGCTATACCCCAGTTCGATTTTAACCGGTGGGACAGGGTTTCCCTCTGGATCGAGAACTGAAACCTCCAGAGAGGCAGAGTCTGTGAACTGAAACGAGATTTCCCGAGTCGGATCGTCGGCTGTGATCTCGATCGGGTCGCTTTCCAGGTAAAAATGCTCCCGATGAACTACGAGCCGATAGGTTCCATCGAGAGGGAGCGGACCGACATTGAATCTTGAGATGCCATCGTGGGTGGATGAACTGTTCTTGCCCTGAATTGAAAGACCTCCGCGAAAACCCTCCATCCGAGGCGATTCCTCGATCTGTGAAACCGAAACGAGGAATTCTTCGGCTGGGGAACCGTCCACCTCAAGCACCTTCCCAAAGATCGAACCGGCGGGAACCGCTGGGATCTCGATCAAATGGGGCTCGGTCCCTTCGTGGACATCGAGCGCCGATTTGAGAACCGGTTCGTGAAATTCCTCTGGAATCCAATAACCGACCAAACGGTCACCCTCGAAAAAGATCCGTTGCGGAACCGGAAGCAACATGCGCGCAGTGTTCTGGTCTACTTTCAGGTAATGAGGATTCTTCGTATTTCTCCGACCGATGTCACGGATTTCATCTTGAGAAAAAACGACGAGTTCGCCATGGACGGGTGGCGCGTCATCGGGAAGTTCGAATCGAAAAACCACCTCACGTGTGCTGGCATGAACCGGGTTCGATTCCTCCGGTTCGTCCAAGTCGATCAGCAGGTCATCGACCGATCCTTCGGGGTTCACAGAAACTCTCTTCTCTCCCGCATGGATAAACACCTTTCCGGGTAAGAGGTCGGAGATATGGAAGAATCCCACGCCCTCTCGGATTTCGACGGGGTGGTGTCGTGGATAGTGTTCGACAGTAAACCCATCACGCTGATTTTCTGTCCGAATCTCGGTGTTGGAATCGACGACTCTCTCCCCTCGATATTTGTTCAACTTACCCAGATCGCCAATGATTCTCCCTCGAATCTCCACCTCGGGACCGAGTTCGATTCGGTGATCGGTCTTCCCGACCTCGAAGTCTTCGATGAGAACCGGAGCGGCGCCGGGGGCATCGACCACCACCCGGTACCGGCTATCCCAACGGAGTGTGGAGGTGGAGAAGCGGCCCTCTTCGTCAGTGGTGGCCAAATCGCGGGGGTTTTCGATCAGGTAACTCCAGTTTTTCGGGCCTTTGATTCCAACGATCCCGATTTCGGCGTCGCGGAGGGGCGTTCCATCTTCACGCCTGACCACTCGTCCGGAAGTTTCTTTACCCGGATGAAGCACCCAGGTGAGAACCTCCTCCGGGTGCGGTAATAGGTCATCCCGAATCTCCCACTCATACCCCTCGACGTTTGCCTCTAACCCAAGCGGGAGCGAAGCGCAGTGAGGGATCAAGGCCAGGCCATCGGAGTCGGTGGTGGCCTCGAATTTTGGTTGGAGCCGAAAGACCTTATCGAACACCTGATGACTGCTTAATCGGACGCCGGAAATGGGGATGCCCTGGAGGTCGACCAGGCGGATGCGCCCAGTAAACCCGGTGTCGAGGACCAATTCGATGTTTTCCCGAGTCTCCCCCCGTTTCATGTCGATGGGGCCAATGGCGGTCGGTGCATATCCCTCGCTGTCGAACCCGAGATAGTATGTTCCCGGACGGTCGTTTACTTTGAACCGGCCATCGACCACTTTTCCCGAAGTCCCTGTCACCCCACGCGGATACTCAATGCGAACCTTCAGCGATTTTTTTCCAGTCAGAGGTTTTCCATCCCTCGTCCGAACGATCCCGGAGAGCGTGACCTTGTCCTCGGGGGTCGATCCCTCCTCGTATTCCTCCTCTGCGGGACCGAATTCTTCTTCGATCTCCACCAATCGCTCTACCTGCTCGGGTGTCAGAAAGAGATTCTTCACGACTTTCACCCCAGCATCCGCGCCACGCCAAAGGCCGAATGTCATCACAGTCCCCGCGAGAAAGAGACCGATCAGGCTGTACCAGGGGAGATGGAGATGTGGGCGGTGTTGGGGGGAGGCCAGCCTTTTGATTCGGTCGAGCAGATGCCACTCGGATTGGTTGCCGGAAAATGCCGGGGACATCTCGGGCTGACTGATCGAGGGGAGAGTCGCCGCAAGGTTTGCTAAAGCGCGAGCGTAATCGAGGCCGGAGCCAAGGGCTCGAGCCGCCATGAAATCGCAGCAGACTTCGCGTTCCACACGCACCTGGCGGCTCACCCACCAGACCGCGGGGTTGAAGAAGAGGATCGCCTCGACCCCCATCTGCGCGAGGTTGACCAGGTAATCCCAGCGACGGATGTGCGCGAGTTCGTGGGCAAGGATGGCACGGATCTGGTCCGGTGGGAGACCGCTCAAGAGAGAGGTCGGGAAGAGAACGGCCGGCCAAAGAATGCCCACCACCGAAGGGATGTCGATTCGGTCGGAGACTTTCAACAGTACTTCTTGAGGGATTCCGAATCCCTTTCGGATCTCCTCTGCCATCCCTTGGATCCTTCGGTCCTCAAGGGGGCGACAGGACCTCCGAATTTTCCGGACACCCCAACCTTGTGCGACGATTCGAAGGGTCATGAAGAGAGTGCCGAGGACCCAGAGGAACGAGATGGTCGCGCTCCAAGGGATCGAATGGGTCGCCACAGTTTCCGTTTGTGGCATAACCAGGTCATCCACTTTTTCCATCGAGTTCGATCCGGCCGAGGTGGCCGGCGCAGAGCTTTGAGGTTCCCCCCTCGGTGCCCCCCAAGGTGTGGAAGCGGAAACCGGAGTGGTCTCTTCTAAGATCGACCGTGTGACGAAGAGGCCGAGGAGGATGACCAACAGGCTTGCGATCGCGAGAGCGTAACGGAGATTCGCGAAACGTGAGGGGATCGATCGAAGGAGACAGAAGAGTAATCCGGCGACAAGCACCCCCTGCCAAAGAGAGTGAAGGAGGGAATGGATCCAGAGATCCCAACCTTGGGTGGAGAAGAGTTCCATCATGGTCGGGCTCACTTCTGACCTCCCTTGCCCCACTCATCCAAGAGGCGGCGGATCTCCGAAAGCTCTTCGGGGTCGATCTTCTTGTTCTCCAGCAATTGCTGCATCATCGCCGATGGTCTTCCCCCGAAGACATGGTCGACCATGTCCTTCAGAACGGGGTCCAGGGTCTGCCCCCTTTGAACGGCGGGTGTGTAAACATTCGCATTCCCCTTCCGGGTATGGGTGAGCAACCCCTTCTTTTCCATCACCTGCAGAACAGACAAGATTGAGGTGTAGGCCCGCTCCTTCCCATCGGGCATCGCGCCCAATACCTCTCGCGCTGTCGAGGGTCCCCGATCCCATAGGAGGGAGAGGACTTGTAACTCCAATTTTGATGGTCGATGTCTTTTCATAGCCAGGCAACCTTCCGTACTGTGAATACAGTATCTACTATGAACACAGTAATGTCAAGCAAAAAGAATCGGCCCTTCGATCCGTCTCTTCGTGGGAGTATGGGTGTCAGTATTTCGGGGTGGTGGGATCGATTTCGTCGGCCCAGGCGGTGATCCCGCCGGCGACATTGGCGAGGTTGGTGAACCCCTGCGATTCGAGGAACTCACAGGCTCTTTGGCTGCGGCCCCCCATTTTGCAGTGGATGATCACCTCTTTGTCTTTGAATTCGCTCAGTTCGTTTTCCCATTTTTCTCCAAAAGTAGAGAGGGGAAAGAGTTTGGCCCTCTCGATCTTGGAGATGGCGTATTCATCCTCCTCTCGGACATCCAACAACAAGAAGTCCTCGCCGGAATCGAGTTTGGCTTTGAGGTCGGCGACTGATAATTGTGGGATCATTTTGGTGGTTCCTTAGCCGGGATGAACGAGTTTGGGTTGTGCTGACGAAATTCTTCGGGATAGAAACAAAGTGACCCCTACGGGGATTGAACCCGTGTTGCCGGAATGAAAATCCGGTGTCCTGACCACTAGACGAAGGGGTCGCTGTAGCCCTGTATTTTTATCACAGCTGCCAATTAGTGGCAAGACTTTCACGTTTCTGGCAGTTTTTGGTGTCAAACCTCGAACACTGGCACGACGGTTGCCATACCGTAGGCATCACTTGGCGGTCGGGTGCTCCACCGCCATGGGCGTAAAGAGGAAAAATGTCGAGTATCGGGCTTCATAACTTGTTGTTTTCTGGGGTTTCTGAATCGGAAACCACCGTCTCGGCTCTATTGGGTGGAAGCCCTGGAGCGCTCGGTCAGACAGAGCAAGTCCTTCCCCCTTCGGCAGACTTTTCCACTCTGATCCAATCTCTCCTCACTCACACTCAGGCTCCCCTGTCGCAAACTATCACACCGGAGACCACCAAGGACGCAGGGTGGGTTGAGATCGAAGACTTTTTGTCTGAAGTGTTAGGTCATCACGTGGAAGTGACGCCATTGGGCGAGATGGAAGGGTTTGAATTCTTCCAGATTTCCTTGCCGAAGCCAGCCATCTCTTCTGACCTTCGCGAGAGCGACTCTTTCTCAACCCATGCCCGGAATGTACGGGAAGCATTCTCCCAGTTCTTACCCCGAGTCGACTCGACGGGATTAAATGAGGGAACCGGTACGGAGGCTGCCGAGGCCTTCCCGAATTACCTCCTAGTCGGTCAGGGTGCAGTTCAACCGAATCCGGCGGAACCTCGGATCACAGGGGAAGTCAAACCTAAAGACTCCCTGCCCGTCTTCGTTTTCCTGTTCTTCGGGAATCCACCGGTGAAAATCTCCGATTTGACTCAATCGAATGAGGGTGTGGTTAAGCCACCCGAGGGTAATCTCCCTCAACCGAGTTCAAGCGAAGGCAGTGCGTCTCCCAAACCGGTGGCAATCACGGTGCTTACAGTACCAATGTCACGACACTCCGACGAGCCATCGATCCCTCAACAGAAGCCTTCAGAAGATCCGGTTGGAAAGACCGTCGATTCCGCGAAACCTTCGATCGAGTCCGAATTCGAGGCCGCAGTCGAAAGAGAGACATCAAATCGGAAGGATTCGATCAGGGCTTCTATTACTCGAGCCTCGAACGATGAACTCACGCTTGAGGGGAACCGATCTCGGGTGGATCTGAAGAGGGGTGAAACAGTTGTTGACACTGAAAGAACCGTGGATCCGAAACTCCCTGTCAAAGGGGAAGCCTCCTCGCCTCCAATCGAAACATGGTCAGCAGAGGACAGTCGTGTGTCATCTGCTGAGGTTGAGGGAAAGGATGGCAACCGGTCTTTGAGACCAGAAGAAAAGATCGAGTTTCATCCGCGCCTCATCGAGTCCATTCATAAAGTCGTCAAACAGATTGTGGACTCAGCCGAGCCGAATCGTCCCACTCCAGCGGTTGGACGTGAGAATCAGGGTCATTCAAATCTTCAATCACAGCGGGCGCAAATCACCACCTCCTCAATCGAATCCTCATCCGCTGAGGCCCCAGAAACAAAAACGATCCTCCAAGACAAACCCAACCTGCCAATGCCTGTTCCAGTGACATTGGTGGAGGACGCCTCAATTGATCCCTCGAGGGTCATAAAGGTTCCTCGCACGCCAGGTGGGTCAGTAACCACTCCACCTATCGACCGGAACATCCTGGTTTCTGAATCAACCGTTCAGAAGGACGCGGCACCCGCTAGTGAATCAAAGAAAAACGAAACCCCATCCCCGGTGCCGCGTCGCTCTGTAGTTGATCCGCCGGATCTGGATAGGAACCCAAACCGCCCACCTGTAAAGACGCAGGTCAGGGTTAAAATTCTTACGGGCGACCTTGCCAAGAAGTTAGAATCGTTGTCAGGTAAAATAATCGGAACGAGGACTTTCAGTTCAAGCGTCCCACGCAGTCCAATCCCGCAATCCGAGTCTCCGGTAACTCCCGAGCCGAAACCAAGGACCAGCACAAAGGCTGAAACTTCAAAGCCTGGGATTGTGCAAGATACAACCCCAACGTCCGCTTTCCCGAACAACAGGTCCTCGAGACCAGAGGTGCGCACGACAGCTAAGTACCCTTCCCCGGACCCAGGTCCAATCAAACTAGCCCAGCCTTCGAAGGTTTCGCCAGCCTCGCCACAGATACCGCCGAAACAACTGGTCAGAATTGCGACAGATTCACGGCCGCCAACGCCTCCTCCCTCTGCGCCTCCTCAGGAAGTCTCGGTGGAGCCTTCGATAATGAGGGATCGAGAAACCGACCGACCTCAACCAGCAGCAGGAATAGGGGATGGACCGACCAAATCGGAGGAACGACTACCGGTTGGCAAAACTACTGCCGAACCCATTCCAAAGAATCTGGGTTCGATGAAAGAAGCAACCGATCCAAAGCACCACTCGTCAACTCCGGAGGGGAAGCCTCGGGGGGAGGGTCCTCAAAATCGGCCGTCCGATGTTCCAATCAAGTCAGTCGCTCCCCCCCCAAGCCGGGAAGTTGCGCTGACATCTCAACCTGTTACCCAGCAAGTGGCACCGAACAGCCAGAGGAATCTTGGGCAAACCATCCAAGGGGTGCCTGATGAAACAGAGCGCGCGCGTGTGACTGTTGGCGAGCCGAAGTCTCTAGTGGTTCAGAAACCGCAGGCGCCCCTGTCCAATAGTATTCAACCCCCGCCCGCGCAGGAAAGCTCGGTTGTTGACCAAATGACTCGCAACCTTCAGGGGCGATCTCTCTCTAATGGGTCGGAAATGCGTGTCCGACTGGTGCCTGAGAATTTGGGAGAGATTCATCTCAAGGTGACGGTGCGTGACGGACAGATTATTGCTGAGATTCGGGCGACCTCCGAGGTCACACGCGAAATTCTTTCAAAGAATTCGGTGCAACTACAATCTCTGCTCGCGGACTCGGGAGCGGGAATGGAGAAAGTCATCGTTCGCACCGGAAACTTCGGGTCGGACTTTCAAGGTCCGCTTTCGCAACAACGAGAGGGCGCGCAACAGCACGACTCTAAAGAGGGCGGTAAGGACCAATCGAAAGACTCAGATGGAGATCACTCCCAACGTCGTGACGATTCACGGAAGGATGGGCGACGGGGTGCATGGGAGCGTTTTGCTTAGGTTCGAGCGGACGGGATAAGGAAGAAGGAGAAAAGAAATGCCATCAACAATCGATTCAATACTGAATTTGCCGGGCGGTTCGGAGGCGATTCTTCCAGACAGAACTCCATCGAGCGAGATCGACCAAGAGGGGTTTCTGACCCTATTGGTCGCCCAGCTTCAGAACCAAGACCCGCTCGAACCCTTGTCGAACGAGGAGTTCGTACAGCAGCTGACATCCTTCAGTTCCCTGGATGAGCTGCGGGGCATCAACGGCAATTTGGATGGGTTGGGTCAGTTGGGAAACATTAGCGAAATCCTGACTGCCAGCCTCGCCATGCAACAGGCCAGCCTGAACGCCTCGGCAGTCTCATTGATCGGACAAGAGGTGGAAGCCGTTTCCGATGGAGTGGTGCTGGGAACGGGCAAACCTTCCGAGATTGGGATCATGCTTCCGGACACGGCTGGCGACACAGTCACTCTGACTCTCAATTCGGTGTCGGGAGAACCGCTCTTCCAACAGGAGATCGATCTTACCGATCTGCCCGAAGGAGTCCGCATCGATAAAAACACGGTCTATATCCAGGTCCCGACAGAGAATAACTCGGGACAAGCGCTCCCCAACGGCGTGGCCCAAATCGTCGCAACATCGGGGACCGAGGGTCAGGCATTGACCACAACTCTCTTGGGACTCGTCGATGGAATCGATTTCCGGGATGGCGCGACATTGATGACTGTGGCGGGAACACGGATCGATCTTGGAAATGTTCTGGAGATCTCAACCGATACACCGCAGTAACTCGAAAACGAGAGCCCAGTGGGCTTTAAAAGAAATAAAGATTGAAAAATTCTAGCAAGTTTTAGGAGGATCGAAAATCATGACACTCAGGTCACTCTTCTCAGGCGTATCGGGGCTCCAGGCCCAATCGAACGCACTAGACACCATCGGTAACAACATCGCCAATGTGAACACAGTTGGCTACAAACGTGCGCGAATCACATTCGCGGACCTTCTCTATCAAAACATGGCTGGCGCAACGGGTGCGACGGCGCAGCTCGGAGGAACCAACCCGGTTCAGATCGGCCTCGGCGTCCGCACCGACACAGTCGATAGCATCTTTACTCAAGGAAATTCACAACAGACGGGAAGGATGCTCGACCTCTCGATTCGGGGGGATGGATTCTTCCAACTCTCCACCGGAGAGGGTGGCGCTTTCTTTACGCGAGCGGGTAATTTTTCGTTGGATGAACAGGGGTTTATCACTCAACCTGGAACCGGATTGAGATTGATCGGTCAAGTCGCGAACGATCAAGGAGACATCGACACATCCATGCCCCCTCAACCGGTACAAGTCAACTTCAGCGCTCTGTCCGAAGCGATCCCGACCGATAGCGCCGTCCTTGGCGGAAACCTCAGTACCAGCGAGATACCCACCGCAGCCAGTTCTCTGAACACCTTGGTCAGTGCCTTCAATGAGGACGGTCTCGCGATGGGCCTTCAAGCGGGCGACACCATTCGTATCGAAAGCGGATCACACAACACGGTTCCCCCCACTGTACTGACCGCTTTGACTCAGACCGATATCCTCACCATTTCGCGGACTTCCACTTTGGGTGAATTGGCGGATGCATTGACCACAGCCATCCGCAACCTAACAGGGAGCACCTCGTTCGATGTGAACGTCGACCCTTCGGGTTCGTTCAAGTTCGAAGCGGGATCGGAGATCTTGAACGATCTTGTGATTACCGCGGTGGATATCAACGGCAACGAGAAGACCCAAGTCAGGCAACTCTTTTCCGAAGCAGGCACCGGCAATGAAGGGTTGGATGGGAACATCGATGTCACCTCGAACTCGTTCACCCTTTCAAGAGCCCTGCGCCAGGCGGATGTCACAAGTTCCACCGAGGTTTTCGACTCGCAGGGTAACGCGAGGACTGTGGTAACCACGTACGCCAGGGACACTCGGAATGTCCCCGGACAGGACGACACTCTGTTGACCAATTTATTTGACGATGCCGAAAGGTCATCCGGAATCACAGTCGGATCAACGATCGTCATCGCCGCAACTTCCGATCTCGGTGCCGGCGTGATTGGCTCCGATCTGACGATCACTACGGTTACCGCTGGGACGACACTGGACGATCTCCGTGCCGACCTCGAAGCGGCATTGGTTGCGGTCGATCCCACACGGACAGTCACTCTGTCGCCCGATGGGTCCTTTCAGATCTCCTCGGGGGGAGCCGCTATCACGGATATGCGAATCTTAGTGGATCCAGATGGGGGTGGCGCGGCATCGCCAGGTGCGACCCCTCTGACTCGGATGTTCAACAACCGCAACATGGGTGTGGATGCCTCAGCGCTGGGAATAGATGGTTTCACAATGGGTGCCAGCACCACCGATGGGACGAACACCTTTCATAACATGAACACGCTTTTGAACAGCTGGAACTACCAAATTGTGGTTCCACACGATGTCTCCACCCCCCCCTCGGCTACGACCGGACGATTGGTGTTCAAAGCGAATGGCACATTCGACAGTTATGGCGTCATGCCGGACGGTACCTTGGTGACCACAAATCCAGTCGTCGAGTTCGACCCTGATGGGACAGACCCGGAGAACGGGGGTGTGGATACCCTGACGGTCCAATTCGATTTCACCGGAGTTTCTCAAAACGCCTCTTTGAGCAGTGCCGCGATTCTCTCGCAGGATGGCAGTCCGGTGGGACGGTTGGAGACGATCAACATCTCTCCGGATGGGACGATCAATGGAGTCTTCTCCAATGGGTCGACTCGAACCCTTGCCCAGATTCTGGTCGCGAGTTTCGCAAACGTGGGTGGTCTTGTCCGGAATGGAGATAACCTCTACATCGAATCGAGTAACTCAGGCGAACCGATTCTTGGATCACCGGGAACGTTATCCCGAGGAGTGATTCAATCGACCGAGCTTGAACTATCCAATGTGGATATCTCCGAAGAGTTCGTGAATCTCATTCTAGCGCAGCGCGCCTTTCAAGCGAACGCTCGAATCATCACCACAGGGGACGAAGTCCTCAACGAAGTGATCAACCTGAAACGATAAATGATTGAATGATTTTAATGAAAATGTCCTGAGGCCAAACCGAGAACAACGGGCAGGTCTGGGGGAAGCGGCGAGCACCGCTTCCCCCAGCCGGTTCCCTCTGCATCGACACTATCGTTGCAAGATTATTCCTTCCCCACCTTTGAATTCCAGTAAAGCGAAAAATCGAATGGAACCATCGACTTCTGCATACCGAAATCACTCATCCCCCCCTCAAGCAGGTAGATGAGGTCCAACCTGTTGACCACTCCGTCAGTTTCAAGGTCATATTTGAAACCCGGTTTTGAGGTAGGGGTAGGGGTAGGGGTCGGTGTGGCTGTGGCTGTGGCTGTGGGTGAGGGTGTGGGTGTGGGTGTGGGTGTGGCCATGGGTCGTGGTTGGAACTCGTACGCACCCATATCATACTCATCTTGTGTTCCATCTCTTCCCACCCCTGGAACATCAATCGGCCGCCTCACTCCTAACAGGTCCTCATCCGGTCCGCGGACTGCGGCCACATCAATACAGGGTGAATCAGGTTGAAGTCGAAAATCAGATATGCTTCGGAACTTTGGATCCTGATCGATGTTGCCCGTACCGGCCCAACCACCCTCGATATTCGAGTAACTGACACGAACGTCTCTTCGGTCATAGGAATAGATTTCCTGCAGGTAATTCCCCCAAAGAATCGAGCTCGAGATGGTTCCAAAAGTATTATAGCCAAGGTATAAACCATCTCCGGCATGATCCGCGACGTTTCCGGACAGGGTACAGTTTTCCAAAATGATGGAGGCGTCCGCGGTGAAGATCCCGGCTCCAATACCAACATGCCCGATCGCATCGTTATTCAGAATTTCACAGTTCCTAAAAGCAGCAGTCGTTTCATAGAGGTGGACACCGCCACCGGCTGAATAACTGCTGTTCGCTTGATTGAGTTCGATGGTGCACTTTTCGAATACGGGGGCTCCGCCTTCGACATATACCCCACCTCCCCAGGCATCCCGGGGAGCGATCGATTTGTTGTTGCGGATGATGCAGTTGATAAAAATGGCATAGGAGTCATTCAGATAGACCCCCGCTCCCTGAGCCCCTTTGACCTCATCGTAACAGTAGGTATCGCAACAGGACCCATAGGGCCAACAGTAGTAGCAATCGTCATCGCAATCGGTGTCGACAATCCCGAGGCTCAGGTTGCCCTCGATAATACAGTTGGCCACAATCGGCGATCGATCCTGACAGACAATGCCACCCCCCGTATGCCCTTCCCTACCCCCACCTGTAATGGTGAATCCATCGAGAAGGGCCTCATCGTTCGCAATGACGGTTCTCGCATGGAGCGTACTGGCATCGATGACCGTCCGATTGTTCACAGCATCTCGTTGGTCAAATTCATTTAGACCTTCGGTTCCTGTGAATCCCCCAAAAAGATCTACCCCTTTGGCCATTTCTATCCATTCGCGATAAACCCCTTGTCGGACCCAGATATCATCGCCGCGATGAGAGTTTCCAATAGCGCGCCCGATGGTTCGGTAGGCGGTCTGCCAACTGGCACCGCTAGAATCATCACCGGTTTGAGAAACATGGATTGTGCGTGATGCGGCGGGGCCTCCCCCAAACAACAGGAGGCCGCAAAGGATCATTGAACAGAAAAAGCTACGGGACTGATTCATTCTCTTGAGAACCCCAAAAATCGATAAATTGCAGAGATCATTACTAGATTAACGAAAAAAGTGATCCAGTTTTCCTTGATATTTAGATCTCCGCCACAAGTCTAATGATTCAAATAGGCTCTGTAAGGATCGGCAGGGTAAACCCTGAGGAAATCCCTGCATTGGGGATACGTATTCCTGACAGGCCCCCATCGAATTTCAGTATGCGGAGAATTTGGGACTACCGGTAGAGATCCCAGGCTACGACAGATAACGGAACTTCGCCGGTCGCGATGATTTCCTCGGAGAATACTCCTTGACTGAGGTTGTAGTAGGAGCCGGTAGCCGATACCTCAAGTTTGAGGGATCGAATCATATAGACGTTATCTCCGGCTGGAGGACTACTGTCTGTGTAGGAGGTTCCGGAAACTGGACTGGTGGTCAACCTCTGAAAGGGACCCTCCATCGAATCGCTCCGATAGACATGATATCCCTCAACGGTTTCAAGCGAAGCAAGCCAAGTCAGGGTTGCCTCATCGGAACCGGGAACGACTTCCACATTCCCTGGAGGTGAGACTGGATGAAGTCTCAAAGTCGGGTCGCCCATCAGTGCGACATGAGCCCCTCTTACCCGCGATCCCATGATGTAGGGCGGGAAATGCAGGGAGAGATTTGCGCCAAACCCGATGGTCTCGCCCATTCCCATGTGGTGGAACTGAAAGTTCGGTCGCCCCGCCCAGCAACTGGTGAGACCATAGTCGGGATTGCAAAGGGGGGCTCTCAGAAAATTGTTGGTGGTGTCCCAATCGCCAAAATAACTCCCGAACAACATTTGAAAGACAGCCTGGTAAGTGTTGTCTGCATACCCTTGAGTATTGGTGACACTCCCCGCTGAGGTATAAGTCCCGGACCCGCACCCATATGCCCACAGATAGTTCTCGGCGATCAGGTCGCCCCAACTTCCCGCGGTCACATTGTCGATGCCAACCAGGGATGCAATTCTCCACCCGCTCTGGGCGAATCCTTCTGACCTCGATAAGAACCCATCTCTGACAAGCGCCCGGGAGGGGACCGTGATCTTTTTGTGCCGGAACTGGTGATCTTTATCGAGATACTGACGGAGCAGCTCCGTTTCACTCTGTGTGAACAATGTCATGCGAGACAAATCCACACGCCCGACCATCAGTTCGGGATCGGAGGCGATGATGTTTTGGTCGTACTTACCATCGCCCGGAACATTATCGTTCCGAGAACTTGAGGCGGCCGTATTATTCACGGTCACGTCGGTCCAACTGCCATCCATATCGGCATAGAAACAATCCGCTGGCCATGCTCCGACATGATTCGAATGACCATCGGGAGCAAAGTTTCCGGAATAAGGCACCGGTATGTCTCCCAAAAGGAGGACCGAATTCATTCGGGCCGGGTCTGAGTTGTAGTGGCCAACGATCAAGGATTTGACATCCACTACCGAATCGGATGGAGAGACTTCTTCCCAGAGCACTTCCCATCCGTCCCCAACCAAATCGTTTCGGAGGCGTTCGAGTTCCATTTCGAGCGAAGCCGACTGAGTGTTGTCGACGACCACAAGGACAATCCCGCGATCCTCGACCATGGGAAGACGAATTCCAGCGTAAACATACCCTTCTTGGACCGGGTTGGTCCAAACTTTGTATTCATACCCTGTCCCCGCAACCACATCGGTGTCCTGAAAAATGGTAGCTGAACCGGAGAGTGTGGCGATGGTGTCATCCCAGACGGTATCGTTTTTCAGCTTGCGAGAAATGAAGACTCCTGTGGAGGGTTGGGGTTGATCCCAACGAAGCGTGATGGTTGGCGGAGATTCGGTGAAAGTTGCTTCGACCGACACCATCCGATCCGTGGCTAGAGTGTCAGGGACCGCGTGGATTGAGGTTGGGATGGATAGAACCATTCCCACCTGGAACACAACAATGGCTGTGCTCGCGGCCGATCTTCCTGGGATATTACCCAATACTCTAGCGAGACGATCCCAGAGTCCTCTCATGGGATTCAAATTCAAAGTGTTCAAATCTGTCCGATCAACTTCCAGGGATTCGAGGCCCACGCCCGATAAGAGGAACTCTCAGTAGGTGGTTATTCGTCCTCGTTGTTTACACCCGTAAGGATATCGTTTACCGAGGCAACTGTCAGGTAGAAGGTGTGAACTTACACTTTTATTATGATATGCAACGATTCGGGCAATGATAACGATAGGCTGGTTTGATACATTTCTCGAGAGATGGGGGTATGTGGATGATCTTTATGAGAACGGTTTGGGTGGGAATCCTCTTAGGTTGGTTCTGCTTGGTGGCCACTGGGGAGCCCGCAATCCATCCATCGATATTTACACCCGCTGAAGAATTCTCGCTAGGAACTCATGGCGGAATCCCCTTCTGCGCCGACCTCGACCAGAACGGCAAAACGGAAATTCTCTGGTTACAGTCTCCGGGTCTTTTTCATTCAGCCGTTTTTAACAAGCCACCCTGGAATGGACGATTCACCGAAAATGAAAAGGAACATTTTTGCCTGACCGCCACGGATTCGATGGGTCATGTCCTTTGGCAAGTGGGTCATCCCTGGAAGGGCGATCGCCCGTTTGTAACCCACAGCGCCGAGAGAGCTTTGGATGTTGGAGACATCGATAGTGATGGAAATCTTGAAGTGGTGGTTGTGAGAAGGAATGAGATCCTTGCAATCGACGCCAAGACCGGTCAGATCGAAAACTCGGTCGAAACCGAAGCGGACAATGTCCAGATCGTCCGAATCGGTAAGACCGGACCGGAAGCCACCGATTGGACGATCCTCGCAAAAAACTCCGAAAGCGCTTACCCGCCGCATGAATACGCCAACCCGGTCTGGTACTATGACCATCAATTGAACCTGATAAAACGTTCGGATTATTTGGGAGCCGGTCACGCACCTCAGGCTCTCGATATCGATGACGATGGGCTCGATGAGTTTTTGATTGGGTTTAATCTGATCGACAGCGACCTCTCCACCGTTTGGACTTTTGAACCGGTCCCTCAAGAGGAATGGGATGCGGCCGAAATGCATGTGGACGACCTTGTCTTCGGCGATGTGGATGGAAGGAAGTGTGTCGCTTATGCAGCCAGTAATACCTCCTACCTGGTCGATGCCTCCGATGGGAAGTTGATTTGGAAACGTCAAGGAACGCACCCACAACATTGTCAGATTGGAAGATTCCACCCGGACCAAAGCGGGAAACAAGTCTTCGTGCACAACAAACGCGCGGATCTCCAGTTGTTCAGCGCTGCGGGTGAGGAACTCTGGAAGATGACGCCTTCGGAGAATTTTCCATTGGGCCAATCCACTGCTTCACAAAAGCAACTCTTCCATATGTTCGATCCGACGCTTCAACTTGGAGGGTTGGGGCCGAGAGGAACGGATCTGCTCGTCTTCTCAGATCGAGGCTGGCCATACACCATCGACGGTTACGGAAACCGGAGTGTCGACTTCCCACACACGATGAACGTTTATCAGGATTGGGGAGATGTTCCCGGTCGACCCGACGATTATGGTTACGGTTATTACACGAGGACCGCCGACTTCGATGGAGACGGTAGATCAGAGGTGCTGATCAATGATCGGCGATTCGCATGGATCTACCGGGTATACCCAGATACAAAAATGGAAGTCCCTCGGAGTGATGCCCGTACTTTGCATGTCGATTTTGAGAATTATACCGACGGTGTGGTTCAGGCTCTCAACGCGGGAGTGCGATGGCTGGGTGATCCTTTTTCCAATCGGATGGAAGGAACTGTGGAAGTAACGGAGGGATTCGCCTATTCAGGTGAGCGGTGCGCCCACATCGAGAGCAATCAACCGGAAGAAATCGCGCGAGTACGACTCCAGAGGCGATTCGATGTCCCGAAGGTTGCGGGTCACACCGTGGCTGAAATGGTTTTTCGCCCTGTTCGCGAGGGAAGTTTCGAAATCAAAGAGATGATGGTTTGGGATGGGAGATCATTGAGCGGTCATCCAGTTGGATTAAGGGTACTTGCCCACAGCAATCCGAATGGAAAATCCTATCGCTTAGACCTTGAACATGGACCCCTTAATGATGGTGAAGATACGGGGAAGGTGGCGGGGGTTGTAAGAGAACTGGACTCGGACAAATGGATCCGAATCATTCAACACAGAAAACAAAGCGAGGCGACGGTGGATCTGTGGGTAGGTCCACCGGGACAAGAATCGTTTGTGGGAGCCTGGCCCGACTTGTCCGCCAATCGCGATCTAGAACGCCTTGAAGTCGGTGATACCTCTGAGAAGGATCGTATAGGCTCGGGATTCTGGGATGACATTCGAGTGGGTGGGTTGCTTACCTCTGAGATACAGTTAGCCCCACCGGAACCACCGCTGCGAAATGTCAACCGCGAATTGCCTCTGGTTGAATCGCCTATCATCGTGAACGCATCAAGGCAGCTCTTTGTCGATGACTGGGTCATCGAATCCTCTGAAGGTCTCGAACGAAGGTTACATGCGATTCAAAAACATCCGGATAATCCTCTCATCGTCCCCGACCAACCCTGGGAGGGTCAAAGCGTTTTGCTCTACGGTGCGGTCATCCGCGATCCCACATCGGGCCGTTTTCGAATGTGGTACCTGGCCTGGGGAAAACACATCGACCAACCCACTTTCATCTGTTATGCGGAATCGGATGATGGATTGACTTGGATAAAACCGAACCTCGGTTTGGTTGATTACCAGGGATCCAAGGACAACAACATATTGATGCCTGGTTGGAGCCAAACCACGGTGCATTACGACCCCACCGATCCCGACCCTTCGCGGCGGTACAAAGCGATGCTCAGGATGAACGGGACACGCGCGTTTTTCTCTCCCGATGGTATTCAATGGGACGATATGGGTGTCGCAATCGAGCAGGCATACGATGGAACGTCGGTTCATTGGGACCCGGTCAACAAGAAGTGGATTGCCATGGTGAAAATCTTCCGGGATGGAAAGCGTGCACGCGGGTATGCGGAGAGCGAGGATTTTCTGAACTGGAGTGACACCTACTATCTGTTGACTGTAGACGAGAATGACCGAGTCGGCGATCAGATGTATGCAATGTATATGTTCCACTATGAGACGATGTATTTCGGATTATTGCGGATGTACCACACTGACAGTGACATCGTCGACATCCAGTTGGCCACAAGCCGGAACGCCAAACATTGGGAGAGGGCGATTCGAACCCCGTTCATCCCAACTGGGTCGGAGACTGACGATTGGGACTTTGCCAACAACTCGGTTCCTTCGACACCGCCGGTCCGCGTGGGTGACGAATTGTGGTTTTACTATAGCGGGCGGAACACCCTCCACAACGTGGTACCGAATGACGGAGCGATCGGATTGGGAACGCTTCGCTTGGATGGGTTCGTGTCCATGGATGGTGGTGAGGGTGGCGGTGAATTGATAACGAAACCGCTGGTGTTGAATGGACAGTCACTCTACTTGAATGTCGATGCAAGCGAGGGCGAGGTTGGGGTTGAGATTCTCCGAGAAAAGGGGCAAGCGATCGATTCCTTTACTTTGGAAGAATCCGATTCTATCGGTGTGGATAGTGTGAGGCATCTTGTGAGGTGGCGAAAGGCATCAAGTCTGGAAGGATTAAGGAATCGCGAAATCCGACTGCGGTTCCGGCTCCGAAATGCAAAAATATATGCTTTTTGGATGGAGTGAGCAGGACTCATAACACAGAGAATGGCGGAGAGGGTGGGATTCGAACCCACGGTACCTTGCGGCACACACGATTTCCAATCGTGCACCTTCAGCCAGACTCGGTCACCCCTCCGGATGCGTTGAAGGGCCTGGTTATATCATAACTTTCCGGGGAAACGAAGGTTGTTGCAAGGAATCGGCCCGATTTCAAGGAAACACTCTTGAAACGGGAGGCCTTGGACGGTACCTTCCCTCCTCTTTTGAGGGGAACGATATCTCCAAAACCCCTCGGATACAAAGCCTTAACAACTCTTCCAGAGATGGACCGCCGGCTCGGAGTTCCGAGGCGAATCAGAGATACAGAGGATATGATGACCACCCAACTGACCCCGAATATTGAAATTGTAAACCCCGACCTCCGACGAGGGCATTTCAAGCACGCCGTCTTCGATTTCGATGGCACTCTCTCCCTCATTCGCGAGGGTTGGCAGGATGTCATGATCCCGATGATGGTCGAGATTCTGATGGCGACCGGGACCGACGAACCCGAGCAAGAGATCCACGATCTAGTCAAACTCTTCGTGACCGACCTCACCGGAAAACAGACGATCTATCAGATGATCCGTCTCGCCGAAGAGGTCGAAAAACGTGGCGGAACTCCAAAGGAAGCAGTCGACTATAAATGGCAATACCTCGACCTCCTCAATGACCGCATCAAAGAACGCCTTGAGGATTTAAAATCAGGAAAAATCCAACCGATCGAATGGGTCGTCCCGGGAACTTACGATCTTCTCGACGCGCTCAAAGAACGAGGAACTCGAATCTACCTCGCCAGCGGAACCGATGAGAAATTTGTTATCGAGGAATCGGAGTTGCTCAAAACCACCCCCTATTTCGATGGGATCTATGGCGCCCAGGACGACTACAAGAAGTTCTCCAAGAAGATTGTGATCGAACGAATCCTGCGCGAGAACAATGTCAGCGGCGAGGAACTGATCACATTCGGAGATGGTTATGTCGAGATCGAAAACACCCACGACCTCGGCGGTGTTGGCATCGGGGTCGCCACCGACGAGAAGAACCGAGTCGGCATCGATGAATGGAAACGTTCGCGACTCATCAAAGCCAGGGCCGATGTCATTATTCCTGAGTTCCGGGAGACCTCGGTGCTGGTCCCCTATTTGTATGGGGAAAAATAGAATTAAGGACCCACGAAAGCTTTTTATTGACAACAGCAGGTCTCTTCGTTTAGTGTCCCCTCACAATTTGGTAGTCACCGTTCGATCGGGAAGCCGGTGTGAGTCCGGCGCGATCCCGTCGCTGTATGCGAGAACGAAACCCACATGATGCCATTGGCCAGTCGGCCGAGAAGGCGTGGGGAGTAGGACGATCCGCAAGTCAGAATATCGATCGAACAGTGCATGACCGCTTAAACTTCTTCGGGGACTGAGAAGGCGGAAGACGCACAAGAATTCTCTCTTAAGCGCCTTTCTGGACATCACCCCGGAAAGGCGCTTTTTCATTTGCCCTTTCCGATCGACATCCATCCTTTTTTCAGATCCACCGAAATAAATTCGGAGGATTTCTCATGTTCAAGATGGTGCATATCTCATTGTTCTTAGCCGCCTGCCTCGCTCTAGTTTCAGACACGGCGACCGCACAAAAACTCAATTTCACCTCGGTCCCGGAGGGTTACGAGACCGATTCGGTCGACCTTCCGAATCTCTTTACAGGCGCGCTCGGTGTCGACCCCGGTAACGAGAATCACATTTACGCCTCGGTTGGATCCTTCGGCGAGAACCGACTCGCGATGGTCGACCTGGAAACTCACACATCTTGGATTGTCGCCACCGGTCCTTTCGGCGCGCTCGCGGGAATCGCTGTGTTTTCCGCCACACAAATCGCACTGGTGGAGAATGGATCCCACCCGGAGGGACCGCCGGACGAAACGATCCTTCTCGCCACCGACCACAACGCGGATGGCGATTTCGATGACGCAAACGAAATCGAGGAAATGATCGCGCCCATTTTGGTTGGCCCCGATTCTCCCTTCGGATTCAATGGGTCTCAGGCGAGGATCGCGCCGCCGGGTAATCCCTCCGAAATCCCTACCGGTTCGCTCCTTGTCCAAACCGCTGATGGAAACGGAAACGCGGAGCTTCTGGTTATCGAAGACCCCCTCGGGTCCCCCGCTTTTCGATCCTCCGGGCAAGCCTACTTCGCGGGGTTCGACTTCAATGGAGGCTTCGATTTCGATAGCGCTGGAAACATCCTGCTGGGGAGCCTCTCTTCGGCGAATTTTCAGGGGCAGGTTTATGCGTTGGTGAACTCGAACGGCGATGAGAACATCGACCAGGGGGTATCGAACCTCCTAGTAGCGGGTGGGAGTCTTCCGAACGGGAAGTCCGACCTCGCCATCGATAGCGAGAACAATGCCTATTGCACGAGCGGAGGGACGGTGGATTCCTTTCCCGTTCCCGCCGATTTATTGAACTCCGAGGCGACTCCGACAGTCTGGGTGGAAACCGATTCGTTTTTCTTGTCGGGAATCCTCATCAACACCAAGGATAAATCCTTCGCACCGAATAGTGGACCTGGCGGAGCGAAGATGATTATCGGCGATGGAATCGGGACCACCAATTTACTGATTATCTCCCCTTCCGGCGAATCGATGACCCCGACCCCAGATCCCACTCCCGCACCCTTTTGCGAAGACCTGGGTCTCTATGTCCTCGACTCTTTCGGGGGAAGGCATCGTGTCGGAACCAATGTGGTTCGGATCACCGGGAGCCTCTACTACGGTCGCGATGTGGCGGTCGATATGGAAAATGTCGATTCGGGCGAATTGGCTCCGAACGCCGACTTGGCGGTGCTCGATCGGTTTGGCGCGGTCCAATTTGTGGAGAACACAGGTGCCACGCCCAGTCAAATGTTCTACTTCCCAGAGGACTCGAACCCGGCTTGCGGATACGCGGTCGATGTCGAAGTGTCGGAGGATTCCACCGGCCTTTGGGTGTTGACCGAAGCGGGGGGGATTTTTCGCGGCGGCTCGGCCAACCCCGGCGGCGGGGCCCAACTTGGGAACGCCGCCGCGGATCTCTGCGATGTCCTCAACATTCCCTTCGGAGGCGAGGTTCCTCGGAGCCCCGCAATGCCCGCCGGAGATGGTGCCTCCATCCGAGCGGTCGGTTTCGTCGTCGTTCAATCCGATGACCCATCGAACCCGGATGGCTTTGTGATACTCGATTCTCAAGGGGGCCATTATCTTTTCGATGGGTCGGGGAATGTCCTCGACGATGCCACCTCGGGAAGCATTCTCGCGGCCGAGACGAAATACCCCTTCTTCATGGGCCTCGACATCGCTCGCGATATCGAACTCCATCCGACGGGTACGTCGCTCGGCGGACTCGTCATCTATGACGGTTGGGGTGGAATCCATCCCGTTCCGGTTGAGTCGTCCCCGGATAACCGCGTGGCATTCCTCCGCAACGATCCGCCCATCACCCCAGTCGGCCTCCCCTACATCCAAGCGGGATTTGACAACCCGGCCACCGATCCCAATGAGGGAGACCCCTTGGAGATCGGCTTCGATGTCGGTTCCATTTTCCGCGACCTGGAGTTTTGCCAGGCACCCACCGGGGATGGCATCTATGTCCTGGATGCGTTCGGTGGAATTTTCGCGTTCGGCAACACCCGGC
>JAJDBZ010000606.1 GCA_029261095.1 Candidatus Omnitrophota bacterium
ATTGAAGGAACCGAGGGAGCCTCAATCCGTAAACTCTTCGATCTCCCGGGGAACTTATCGGTGTCCGCGAAGTCTCTCGCGGACCGTTGGACAAAGGACGATGTCTTCGTCTATGAAATCACTCCCTTGATCCCGGATTCAAAACCCTAAATCGGGTCTCGGCGGTCCCTCATAGGGTTTCGCTCCGAAACTCTCATTCCGTTTTTCCACAGTCAACAGTTCGGGGTCCTCGGTCTCGGGAGGAAGAATCATCCCGTAATAACGCCCCATCCAATAAGCATCGAGATAGCTTGAGGGATCGAGGATCCATCCGCCTCCCCCTCCATCCAATTCAAGGGGGTCGCGATCCCAACGGCGAATCCCTTGTTCGCGAGGCCCCATCGCTTTCGTGTCGGTGACATAGTTCTTGTAGCCCTCGGGAACCTGGAGATCGTGACGGTGCGAGTTGGTGAAGCTGTAGTTGGTGCAGTCAAGCGGGTAATCGCGGAGGTGTTGGACGGCCTCTTCGTTCTGACATTCAAAACCGGTCAGGGCTCCATATATATAATTGAACCAGGTCTGATTCTCAAAACGTTTGGCTTCCCAACCTCGTTGCATGCTGCGCATATACATCGCCCGGAGACGGGGGTCGGTTTCGTAGCGAAGGAGCGGGTAATACCCAAGAAACGCAAGGCGATCGTCAAAGTGAGTGTACCCCGGAAAAACGATCTTGGTCCGAAGAGTGTTCTCAGGATACTTCCAGTCGAGGAGTTGTTGTTTGGCTTTTTCGTACTTCTCACCGCCCACCATATGTTGGGCGATGGCGATGATATTCATGGCCTGGGCGGAATTGAGTCCGAGTTCATCGGTATGCTCGTGGCTGTATATGAATCCGGGTTCCCACTGTGCCCAAACCGTGGGTTTCCCATCGTAATCGCGAAGGACCCAACCATTGTCGATAATGTGATCGGTAATTTTTTCGATGTGTTCGACCGCCGCGGCCTTGAGCGATTCGTCCTCCTGCGCGATTAAATCGTAGAAAAGCGAGACAGTGTAATAGTGGGAGGCCACTTCATCGCTGGAAGTGTCCCCTTTCCATTCCCAATTCCCGTCTGGCGTTAGGTTCCATTCAGCCGCTCGACCCGCAGAACCGCCGGTCGTTTTCGTTGCTTTCTCCCCGACTGCATAAATGGCGCGGGAGGGAAAACCTTCAATCGGGCAGATCTCCTCGGTCCATTTGATCGTTCGGAAAACATCGATGGCTTCATCCTTAACCGACTGATCGCCCGTGACGGCGTACTCGAAACAGAGCGCATCCAGATAATGACAGGCCCACCCTCCATCGTTGTCCCCAAGGTGGCGGATGTAAGATCCGTCATGGGGCTCGAGTTCGTTGATGAACCCAAGGCGTTTCATTCCCCATTCGTTGATCCACCGTTTGTACCATTCCGATTTCTTTTGGAGCGTGTAGGGTTCGTAAGAGATGATGCCCAAACCCTCGTCAGTGGCGATGTAAACGATATTCTCCCCGCAGGCGATCGCGTTGACTTTCTCGTGCGGGATCCAACGTTCGTATCCGAAGTAATGAAACTCATCGTCGACCGCGCGGATCGCGCCACGTTTTGTTCCAACCCAGTAATCGTGATTGAACCCTTTTGCGACACAGGTGGTGTCTTCATAGCAGAGACCCTCTTCTCCGGTCAGGGTGGTCCATGTCATCCCTCGAAGAATGCTTAGGCCTTTGTTAGTGGGAACCAACATCCGATCTCCAAGCGAGAGCATGTCCTTCGTCTTGGAATCCCTGGGTAGGTGTCCCCAGTCTTGAACATTCTCATAATCGAAACGCCCATCGTGGAGTACGCCCACGCCATCGGTGTGGCGGACATAAAGATTCTCGCTGTAGGATTCAACTCCGAGAATTGGAAAAGGGGATCTGTTTCCGTCGATGCTTTCGAGATCTTTTCCATTGAGGATTGACAATGTTTTATTTGAGGCGACAACCACCTCACCATTGTGTTCGCAAATATCCACGAAAGAGCCGGATGCTATCTTTGTCCAATCTTCGTCGTCATATTGCCAGATACCATCTTCGGCGACCGCCCAGAGCGAGCCATCGAGCGCCTTCAACCGCGTGACTGAACTGGTCGGACCACCCGTGTCGACGATTCGGTCGCCTTCTATCCGGTGGACACCGTTAGGGTCACCGACAAATGCCGAACCTCCCAGAAGGGCCACCGAGAAAAGAGGATTCTCCGTTTCAATTCGATTCCCCACCTCTTGCAGGTACACCTCATCCACAATCGGTTTCCATTGAGGGTTTTTTGGTATGGGGAGTTCGGCTAGAGCCGGAGTGACGAATACAATGAGGGTCATTACAAAAGTGATCCAATTTTTTAACATGAATAAAGCACCTTTCGTGGATATAAAAAATAGGCTATTTGCAATTGGGTTAAACGAGAACCCTAATATGGCGAGTCATCGAGTCGTTATCCGCACTTCATCGAAGCGTGCAGCCCCTCCCGTTGCCTCGGGGTTGTCGAGATACATAACCAACACCAACGCACGGGCATCCTGGGGGATCGTAACCTCAGTCGCTAGGCGTTGCCAATGTGAGTGATCGGTCTCGAAATCGAGAGACCCGATGATTCGCAATGGGATTCCTTTTCCTGACCGCGTGGTTAGCGGTGTTCGCGGGACGAAATCGAATCCTTTGTCCACCCGGGGGTGGGGTATAGCGAGCGCGACACGAGGGAGCCCAAGTGAGTTCGATAGGGCTAGTCCCTCAAGGTTGATTTTTCTTCCTAAGAGATCGGTGTGTGGAGTGATCTGGTAGGCGATCTGGTAGTCCCTCTCTTTAGAGGAACGAATTTCCAAACTTGTGGATCGGTTCCAGCCGGTGTCCGAAGAAGCCAACACAGTTCCCTCATCCGGTTGATAGGCTCCCCACCCCTCGGGTACTCCTTCGAGGTCACCTGATTCGAAATCTCCATTCACCAAAATGTTTCCGGTCGTAGTATTCTCCTGGAAGTCGATTCCCGACCAAGGATCTTCCGCGTAAGCCAATGCTTCAATCAATTTCTCCTTCGATTGGAATCCCCGCAGAATTTGGCGAATCGAGCGGCTGGCGTCGGATATCAGGGTGTGGGGAAAGACTCTCATCTTTCCCGTGTCATAGCCTCGAAACAACCCTCGGAGGTCCTTGTCGGAAGCTGAATACAGCGGTAGCGAGACTTTTTTCTCTCTTAAGAAATCTTGGATATAAGTTCTTGGCCATTTCTGTGCGACCCGGTCGGTCGAATAACAGACCACTGGGGTTCCAGACTCTTGATTCAGCTGGTCAATCTGGATCGTTTGTTTTCGCCCCAAATCGGTCATGATCTGGAAGACTGTAAGCACGTGAAGCCCCTCCTCGCCAGCGAATCTAGGGTCCTCCGCACCCGCTGGCTCTTTCTCAGATTGCACGGGGAGGTCAAATTGATTCTGCCAATACCCGGCTTGGACAGAAGGCGAGAGGAAAAAGGCCAATAATAGGCCGGGCATCAAGTTCACCCGGAAAAGACCGCGTCTCATTGAAAAAGTCCCTGTTTTCTGTAAAGTATTGCAAAGGTCAAAATAACACCGATCCCCCCGTGTGGATACTGATCACGTGTTTCTATTTCCTCAAACTATTCAGATTACAAATAAATGAAGGAAAGTTCGAAAGGAGTAAAGATGACGAGCACTGCTATTCCCCCGACCACCGATTACAAGGTCGCCGATATTTCACTCGCCGAGTGGGGTCGGAAAGAGATCATTATGGCCGAGAAAGAGATGCCTGGACTCATGGCCATCCGAGAGAGGTATTCGGCCCAGAAACCCCTTCAGGGAATTCGTGTATCCGGTTCCCTGCACATGACCATTCAAACCGCGGTCCTTATCGAAACCCTCGCCGAACTCGGCGCGGATGTCCGTTGGGCCAGTTGCAACATTTATTCGACTCAGGATCATGCTGCCGCCGCGATCGCCAAGACAGGTATCCCGGTCTACGCCTGGAAAGGCGAGACCCTTGAAGAGTATTGGGACTGCACACTTCAGGCCCTTACTTGGCCCGATGGTTCCGGTCCTCAGTTGATTGTCGATGATGGCGGCGATGCCACTCTCCTCATTCACCGTGGATACGAATTCGAAGAGGAATTCAATAAGTCAGGCAGCCTCCCCGAGATTTCCAAGGAGAATCACGAAGTGGAGATCGTCGACACGCTGATCCATAAGGTGCATGGCGAAGACCCGACGAAGTGGCACAACACTGTGAAAGACTGGGTGGGTGTTTCCGAAGAGACCACCACCGGCGTCCATCGTCTCTATCACATGATGAAAGAAGGGAAGCTTTATACCCGCGCCATCAATGTGAACGATTCGGTCACCAAATCGAAGTTCGACAATGTCTATGGCTGCCGCGAATCGCTCGCCGATGGCATCAAACGCGCCACCGATGTCATGATGGCTGGTAAAGTCGTCGTTATCGCTGGATATGGCGATGTCGGAAAAGGTTGCGCGCAGGCCATGAAGGGCCTTGGCTCAAGAGTCATCATCACGGAGATCGATCCCATCTGTGCTCTTCAAGCCAGTATGGAAGGGTATCAGATCATGACCATGGATGACGCCGCGAAGATTGGCGATATTTTTGTAACCACCACCGGTTGCTGCGATGTTATCGTGGGTCGTCACTTCGAATCGATGAAGGATGAAGCCATTGTCTGTAACATCGGTCACTTCGATTCTGAGATCGATATCTCTTGGTTGGAGAAGAACAAAGGTGTTACCGAGGAGAACATTAAACCGCAGGTGGACAAGTTCATTTTCCCGGACGGGAGGAGCGTCATCGTCCTTGCACGCGGTCGGTTGGTTAACCTCGGCTGCGCTACCGGGCACCCCTCTTTTGTCATGTCCAACTCGTTCGCCAATCAAACCCTGGCGATCGTGTCGCTGTGGACCGAAACCGACAAATATGATGTCGGAAAGGTTTACACCCTCCCGAAAGAATTGGATGAAGATGTCGCCCGCCTCCACCTCGGGAAACTAGGTGTGAGTCTCGAAACGCTGACCGAGAAACAGGCCAGTTATCTGGGGCTTCCTGTCGAGGGGCCATACAAG
>JAJDBZ010000607.1 GCA_029261095.1 Candidatus Omnitrophota bacterium
TGCGCGGATCCGCGCCTCCGTTTCGGTCAACCGTGAACTGATCTTGCTCTATTGGCGGATCGGGCGCGACATTCTGGCTCGCCAGGAAGAAGAAGGCTGGGGGGCCAAGATCATCTTCCGTCTTGCCCAAGATCTCCAGCGTGCATTTCCCGATATGAAGGGGTTTTCCGAACGTAACCTTAAATATATGAGGGGGTTCGCGGAGGCCTATCCGGAGGAGGAATTTGTGCAGCAGGTTGCTGCACAAATTCCCTGGTTCCATAACGTGGTCCTTCTTGAGAAAGTCAAAGATCAAGTCCAGCGTCATTGGTATGCTCGGAAGTCGATTGAGAATGGATGGAGTCGGAATGTTCTGGTCCATCAGATCGAACTGGATCTCTACCACCGACAGGGAAAAGCCATCACCAATTTCGAACACACCCTGCCTCCACCGCAATCCGATCTCGCCCAGCAGTTGATTAAAGATCCCTACACCTTTGACTTCCTCGCGATGGGCGATGAGCTCGCGGAGCGCGGAATGGAAAAGGAATTGGTGGACCATGTGAGAGAATTCTTGATGGAGTTGGGGAAAGGGTTCGCCTTTGTGGGGAGTCAGTATCACCTGGAGGTCGGCGATCAAGATTTCTGGATCGACCTCTTGTTTTACCACATCCATCTACGGTGCTTCGTGGTCATCGATCTCAAAGTCGAGAAGTTCAAACCGGAGTTCGCGGGGAAGATGAGTTTCTATCTTTCCGCGGTGGATGATTTACTCCGACACCCGAGGGACCATCCCTCGATCGGATTGATTCTTTGCAAAGACCGCAACCGAGTCATCGTGGAATACTCCCTCCGCGATACCGCCAAACCCCTCGCGGTGGCGACCTACCACCGCCTCCCCGCCGATTTCCGAGAGTCGCTTCCCACTCCCGAGGAATTGGAGGCGGAGTTTGGGGGAGGGGAGAAATAGGTCTTATGGATCGACACCAGTTGTCGATTCCTCGATCGCGGGTCTTCTTCGATCCTCTTCCTCCGGTTCGCCAAGATTTTCAATCGTGAATTTGCGTGTCATTTCGAGTGTGCAGCGGGGTGGCCGCTTATTAGCATATGGAAACGATGCGGCTATTGTGCGTCATACCCGAGAAAAGCGGGTATCCAGGGCTGCGGCCCACCCCCTGGATTCCTACCGCGTGGGAATGACACCAACCTAAAACCTCGGTCACTTCAATATCGAATTCTCAGGAACTATGGGTTCACCCAATCACCTCGCCAACGAATTCAACAACTCATCCAAATCGAATGAATCGATTCTGTCTTCGGATACCCCACTACGGTTGACATTGAATCCGAAATTCGTTTCGTTGGCCGGGTCATACCAGACCGATGGAAACGAAATCAGGTCTTTGACATCCTCCGCGCCATCTCCGTTCAAATCGAAGTGACAGTTTTCGTAGGCCCCCATATCGACCCCCGCTCCGCGTGGACGAGATATCCCCTCGATGTCGAACTCCGGCGCCCCCTCCGAAGTCCCCGAGTCGACACAGGGTGAATGGCAGGGGAGGCGGTAATCCCCGGAAAGCCCATCCCAGGGGTGGAGGAAGAGCGGGTCTTCCGAGAGGTTTGTCGTCCCTGTTTGTCCATCGGACAAATTGCAGTATTCGATGGTTCCGATCCCTCCAAAGGTGGACAACGACCGGGAAGCGTTCCAGACGATTGTATTGAGCAAGACCAGCGATTGGTTGGCGCCTGCCTCGAGGTCGGCATAATCGGAGAACTTGAACGGCTCTTTTCGATTGTCTGCGAATGTGGAATTCAGGACTTGTATAGCATCGCCGCGAATCGACAAACCACCGATCGCATTGAATTCAAAATCCGCGAGATTCCCATACACCTCTGTGTTGGTAACACGGACGTTACCTCCCTCTAGCAACCCGCCACCGGGAAGCCCCTGAAATCCGACATTATCGAAGATACGACAACCCTCCATCTCGATTTGTTCGGCCCTCAACAGGACTCCCGAACCGAACGAATTATTGGGGAAGGGATTGTGCCCATGACCATTGCCCGAGATCGTTGTGTTGAGGATGCGAATCTGGGGAACAGTAAATTGGTTCTGGAGACCAAAATTCCCGTTCCCTTGAATGGATGAATTGGAGATAACCCCCTCGCCAAAAAGAATTCCGCCTAAACTGTTGTGATTGATTGTCGATCCTTCGATTGATATATCGGCCGCTTCGATGCCTCTCATCCCGGCGTTGTGCGATATTTCCGAGTCGACCAGAGTCACATTGGCGAGACCGCCCCCGGATCTCGATCCGATGACATTCGAATCCAAAAAGGGGAAATCCGCCGAGGCCGAGTTGTGTGAGATCATTGTGGAGTGGATGTGAAAATCGATCTCACGGTTGCAGGAGAGGACATTGCTGTCGCGGTTGTCGTTGAAGTTGCTGTTCTCCGTTAAGACACACTCGTCTAAGGTGACCGAAGGACTACTCGATTGGGAGGATGAGATGGTGATGCACATCCCGGTCCAGGTTGCCTTGTTCCCATGAAAACGACACCGTCGTAGGACCAGTCCATCCTCCACTCCCATGATGTAGTAGATCCCACCCCCGTCCCCGTCAGTCAAACCGCCACTCTCGGGGCGAATCCCCTTGACACGATTCGTTCGGAATTCGCAGTCAAAGAAATCGAGCGCCAATAGGCCGGCGTAGATCCCTCCTCCCTGGCGACGGGCGTAATTGTGTGTGAAACAGCAGTTTCGGAAAACTCCGAATCCGTTGCTCCCGGAAAACCCTCCGCCTCGATCGGATCGGCCGCCGGTCAATGTTAGACCGTCCATTAGGAATCCTTCCGATTCGCTTCCCCCCACAACGGATCGATTCAGCCCGGTGGCGTCGATCACCGACTTGTGCGCGGACAGATCGCGCTCCTCGATCGATGTTTCAGTCCCGGCGAAACCCCCGATCAATGAAATCTCAGAGGTGAGACTAATGGTCTCAGTATAAGTTCCGGAGGCGACCCAGATTTCATCTCCTGCTTGCGACTCGAGCATCGCCTCCCATATAGTGGGGAACGCCTCTTCCCAACTTTGTCCGGTTTTCGACTCAGCGGTCGCCTGTCGCACATACAATCTTTTTGGGGTTGTTTCACCGGGCGATGCGACAAACTCGGCCGGGGCCTCGTACGCTCCAATGTCCACCGAAACTCCGCGAACACGATCGTTCCCGTCCAGATCGGTGGTGACACCGTTCCGAATGAAAGCGGTTCCTCCACGGTCGATGAGCGGCGACCCATCAGCGAGTCTCCAATTAGCTTCTCCGGGCGCCACAAATTCGGGATAATCCGAAACTGTGGTCGGTCCATTGAAACCTCCCCGAATACAGCACGCCGCAACAAAAGGGGTCGATCCGAAAATCTCCCTTCCATAATTCCAAAGTATCGAATTCTCGATTCGAGCGGAGGACTGGGTTCCGAGGTGAATTCCCCCATCCAAGTTCCCAGCCAATGTGCAGCCGTTCACCTCGCACACCCCGCCGCTCTGAAAACTCACCGCGGAACCCAGTCCGCTGGGTGTTTGGAATCGGTTCCGGACGATAAGCGAGTTCACAAGGACCAGATTGGATTGGTCTCGACAAGCGATCGCTCCCGAGTTCTGATCGATCACGGTTTCAGTAATCAACAAGAATGAAGGACCGCTTGATCCAACCGACGCGATTGCCCAGCCGACGAAGTCATTGATGGTGGGAACCTCGAAACCATTGTCACGGAAGGTGCAACTCCGAACGGAAAGCGAAGCGTGATCCAGGTGTATCGCATGCCCTAACCCGGAATTCTCGATGCTTCGATTCTGGATCACCGTATGATTTGTAAAGGTGCAGTCGACAATGGACGCCTCCGAATTCGTTGCGAGGTAAAGGGCTCCTCCCTTCAAGCCTCCCCCACCAGTGAGGATGAAATTCCTCATGTTGAATCCATCGAGCTGGTGTCCCTCAAGGATCGATGAAAGACCATTGCCCACGAGAGTTGGCGGGTTCGTGTCGAGAGCCAGGAGTTTAATCTCGTTTTTGAGTTGTATGGGAAAGACTTCGCCGCCGGTGGTGTCGTAAACCCCCGCCTCCACATGCAGTGTGTCCCCTGGGCCTGCGGCAGTCATCGCCGATGTGATGGTTGAGTGATCGAAGCCGCCGCCTTTGCCAACCGTGAGAGTGGCGGCGTGTGTGTGGCAAAGGGTGAATGCAATCATTATTGCCATGCGGGCAAAATATGGCATCGGATCTTGATCCTCCCATAGAAAAATCACGTTTCTTTGTTTAAGGCGTAGTCAACGCTTTCAACAACTCATCCAAATCGAATGAATCGATTCTGTCTTCGGATACCCCACTACGGTTGATATTGAACCCGAAATTCGTTTCGTTGACCGGGCCATACCAGACCGATGGGAAGGAGACCAGGTCTTTCACATCCTCCACACCATCCCCATTCAAATCGAAGTGACAGTTTTCGTAGGCCCCCATATCGACCCCCGCTCCCCGTGGTCGATAGGTCCCTTCGATGTCGAACTCCGGCGCCCCTTCCGAAGTCCCCGAGTCGACACAGGGAGAATGACAAGGAAGACGATAATCCCCGAAATCTCCATCCCAAGGATGAAGGAAGAGCGGGTCTTCGAATAGGTTTCCTTCGCCTTGAATCGTCTGAGAGAGATTGCAGTAGGTGAGATCGATATCCACGCTATCTCGCCACCGAATACCGGTTGTTCCATTCCAGATGATTGAGTTCGAGATGCTCACATTGGCTGGAGCATCGATTTGGATCGCATCGGCGCTCGAGTGTTCGTAGCCGGGAGAAGCATTCCGAGTGTTGCCCGCGAAGGTGCAGTTTCTCATGTTAATGTTGCCTTCCCTGCTTCCTCCCGGAACCGTCATTCCTCCGGTCGGGTGAAACTCACCGCTCGATCGATTCCCCGTGACCACACAATTTGTCATGACTAGATCGTCGACAAAAGCTCGAACGCCTCCTGGTTCGGCATTGCCGACATTCCCCATAATCTTACAATCGCTCACTTCGAACTGGCCGAACTGAAGTTCGATTCCACCCGTGCGATACCTGGGATCGTTCTCAAATCGCCCATGTCCGTTATTAAGCACATCGCAATGGGTCATGGATGTGACGGAATCTAAAGAATGAAGGATAACCCCGGTCCATTGATTCTCCTGGATCAGACAACGGGAGACCTGGCAGTCGGTCGCCTCGATCCCGTTCCCATGATTTCCCTTGATGGTTGTCTCCCGGATTTGACCGTGACCCAGGTGGACTCCCCCCATTCCTCGATTATCCACGAACTCGCAGTGTTCCACAGTCACCGTTCCGCTGAGGAACGAATCGACCTCCTGATACAATCCGTACGAATACGGTAGAGAAAATACGATGATCTGGGGCAATACCGTTTTATCGTTGTTTCTAAAAAGACACCTGCGAAAAGTGGCGTTCCCACCGGCATTGACATAGGCTGTGCTGAAGTACCGACCGGATAGTTCCGGGACTCCATATCGGTTCTCTTCGAAGACACAGTCTTCAACCCGAGTGTTTCCACCGGAACCACTGATTCGAAGCGCGGAAGCTTCATCCGAAGCTGAGTTTCCACGGAACAAACAGTTCCGAATCGATACCAACGCGCTCCCTCTGGGTGTCACACTGATTCCCCCTCCCTCCCCATTGGAAATCGAACCCCCGCCTGGTCGAAGTCTTACAATTCCCGGTGCATGGTTATCTTCGAATAGACAATCCTCCACAGTCACAGCCGAGGAATTATTGAGGAAGAGTCCTCCTCCCCTTAAAGTCGTAGTGTTCCCTCTGAACGAACAGTCCTGGATTTGTCCAGACCCTTGGATCACAAGGATCCCACCCCCACCGTTTTCGGAGGGACCCCCCC
>JAJDBZ010000608.1 GCA_029261095.1 Candidatus Omnitrophota bacterium
GACCGCACCGCGCAGCACCCCTTGCTCTCCCAGATAGAACCACCACCCGGCCCATGAGAGGTAACCCACGGAGAATAAAAGAGCGACCGGGATTAGCCACATCTCCCGTCCACGAGTTGTGTCTTGTCCATTCTCCGAGCCGTTCATCGATCCAGCGATAAATCCAACCCTTCTTCAAAGATCTCTTTCACTTCCTCCGCAGTCAACGCCTTCCCATAGAAAGCGAAATCGTCGATTGCCCCATGATAAAACTCGGGTCCATCATGATGCGGGTTCGCTCCCAAAGCGAAATCGAGGGCCGAGGTGTGACGGCCCATGGCGGGGATCCCGGTGTCGGCGGTCATCTCTCCGTCGATGTATAAGGCGAGGTTCTCTCCCGATCTGACGGCGGCGAAATGAGTCCACATGCCCTTATGGATGGGCACTCCTTGAGTTCCAAAATAGCCCTGGCCCTCGACCCTGGCAAACACTTTGCCGTCATCGATGACAACCCGGAGGGGATCGTCGCCGCCCTTGGCCCAGGCGGAAAAAATCTGCGCGAGACCGTAGGGTTGGTCGGCGGGTTTCACCCAGGCGGTGAAGGTGTGGTTGTCGGGGAAGTAGGGGACCTTATACCGGACCATCCCATCCTTGTTGAAAGCGATCGCGGACCCTGGATTGCCGTCACGCCCGGTGGCGGGTTCGATTCCTTCGGCCTTTTCCAGATAGCCATAGACCGGGTCGGCGTTCCCCTGCAGATACGATCCCGCGACCAATCCATCCTGACGGGACTCGAACAACGCGGGGTGATCGACAAAGGTTGTTTCGAGCGTGGGATCGAGGGTGAAAGTATGCACGCCGCCCTCGACCGGTTTCTCCCCGTGCTCGTTGATCGCGGTGACCAGCCAGTGATAGGTGGTTTCCGGTTTCAACTGATCTCGAACCACCAACTGGCTCCGGTTCAGATTGTCCTCCGTCACGATTGGGTTTGATAGATCGGCGTTCTCGGAAAGGACAAACTGATAGGACTTCTCATCCGAAATTCGAGGTCCGGTCCAAGTAAAGAGGTTGGGACCATCCGGGACTGTCGCACCCTCCTTCGGGGATTCGACATGAAAGGGGGGAGGTGGAGCATTCTCGACCGGGAGCCAAGAGACATACTCAGTCCCGAGCACGCCCGCAGTCGCGAAATCGCAGAGGTGGACGGGGGTTCCATCGGCGCCGTGGAACTCACGAACGATGATCGGCCGAAATTGTTCGACCTCGGGCACCACCGGTTTCCCTTCGAGGTTCTTGTAGTCAAGCGTGGGGATCTCGCCGCTGTCGTAAGAATTGAACCGCTGATCGTAGGCGAGAAGGATCGGACCATGATAGATCGAAATCTTGTCCGATTGGTCGCCATCGCCGACCCAGGTCCGGGTCGGAATCTTTATATTCAACAGCACGCTGTCGCCCGTTTTCCAAACTCGTGTGAGTTCCAAATACTCGCCTGGAACCACCCCATCGATTTGGTTGGCGTTCACAGCGGCGGTGGTTCCCTCGGCCCAACTCGGGATTCGCACCTTGATGGTGAACTCGGCGGTCCCATCAAGAGTCGGCGTCAAATAATAGCGTTCCCCCGTGGGGTAGTTGGAAGTCTGAGTGAGAGTGAGAGTTCGGCCCTCTTCGAGCGGAGTCCGACATGACATCGAACCGAGGTAGTTGATCGCGATCGCGCCGCTGTTATCTTTCATCACCGCCCATTCGGAGAGCATCCCGAGGCCACGCGGAGCGTTGACCGAACAGCAGTTGAGCTCCGGCGTTCCGGCGCGTGATTGGAAAACAATCGTGTGGGCCGAAGCCTCACGCTTCCCGTTCATGGGGGTGTTGTAGGTCCACCATCTCCCGCTTGGGTGTTGAGAGCCGAGGATCGAGTTGTAAAAGGACCACTCCAATTCCTCGGCGGCCTCCAGGTCCCCGGTCAACGCCAGCATATCGAGGGTCATCGCCGACCAGGCGGTGGTGCAACAGGTTTCGATCGCGCCGGGGGAATAAGGATTTCCAATCGCCGCCTCGCCGGTGGAGAACCCGCCGGTGTTGTGGCGATCCAGTTTCTGGATGGATCGCCAAAGGTTGACGAAGGCGGTTTTGTACTCCTCATTCCCAGTAATCAGGTAAAGTTCCTTCAATCCTTGAAGACTGTGGAGGCTCTCCCATCGCGGGCGCGGGATCTTGTAGAACTCGACTCCCGCCAAGCCCTGGCGAAAATAGTCCCCCGCCGATTTCCAATCCTCTTCGACCACCTTCATCATCTCGAGGTAGCGCTCGTTTCCGGTCTCGCGATAGAGCAGACCCATCCCATGGATGATCGATAGGTTCATCTCATCGGACCCGGCATCGAGGGGCCTGCGATCGGTGTCGAGATAGATGGCGCAGATGAGATCGGCGGCCTTGATCGCCGCCTGTAGCGCGCCTTCGTCACCGGCCTGTTCGTTCCAAAGAAGGAGGGCTTGGATGATGTGGTAATGACCCCAGAGATCCCAATGGCCAAGGAGTCGTTCGTCCTTACGAAAGGGTCCGAGGTATCCGTCTTCCGCTTGGGTGTCGATTAACCGGTCGATGACATCCTGGATGGTTTGTCCCAACCTGGGGTCCTCCACCATCCGGTTGGCCTGGATCGCGGAGATGAGGTATTTCCCCACAAATTCTCCCGCCCAGGGGACGAGTCGCGGTTTCGGTTCACGGTCCCGGACCTTGAACATCTCGATCATGCCGGGGTTGGCGTAGGGCGCGCGGAGCAGCCAGTTGTTCTTATTAGCCTCGACTCGATCCCCCACCTCGCCCTCGAACGAATACCGCGCAGCCGGAATCGGATGGAGTTCTAGAAATGTTTGACTGTGACCTGGACAAAAAGTGCAAACGAAAGTGGCGAGGGAAAACCCAAAGCAAAGTGATCCGGACCAAGACATCCTTTTGACCTCCACATTCCGGGCGTTCGAAAAAGGTAGGATAGCGGATTTTGATCTATTTGGGGAAAGGCTTTCTCACCGATTCTGCACTATCCACATGTTCCTGGGTTTTGGGATAACATTCCAGGTGTGATTAGAGGGGACGGAAAGTAAAAACTTTAGTATTGAGGGGCAGGTGGGGTTGGGTCGTGATGAAGTGACTCCACGCGGGATGTGTGGAAATCCATGGTTTTGGCTTGGCGCATTGATTGTCCTATCATGTGTCCGATTTCTTGTGGCGGCGAACCACGCATTATTCGAAACCGAGTGTTACTACTGGATGTATGGGAAGAATGTCGGGTTTGGGTATTTTGACCACCCTCCGATGGTTGGATATTTCGTACGTTTCTTCCATTTTTGGGAACCTCCCTCTTCTCTGGCCGGTCGGTTCCCTGCGGTGGGTTTGCACTTCTTCTGTTCAATCTTCCTTTACTATTACAGCCGGAACATCTTTCAGTCGGCCCAGGTCGGAATCCGAACCGTCATTCTCTTTAATGTCATTCCCATCTATTCCATTCTGGCATATCGGAACCAACCTGATTCACCTCTATTATTCTTCTGGTGTGCCACACTCCTATGTTACGAACGATCATTAAGTACCGGGAAAGAATCGTCCTCTTCAGGAATCCCTTTTCATCCTCACCGCACGTAAATACCGCACCGCACCCGACCAGCTAACCGTGTCCCGCTTCGCTTGACCCCTCACTATCATCGTAAGTCCGCTACCAATGCCGAGGAACCACGAAACAAGTTCTTTTCCTGATCGAACATTGATCAAGGTCCGAAGCATCTTGTAAGGGACCATCGGTATAGTGAGAAGAAACGGAAACCTCTGGTAGTACAACAAGAAACTATTGCGAGTGAAAAAATAAAAAACCTTCTCGCGTTGGCCACCCTCTGATTGGTGGTGTACACATTTCGCCTGAGGCCAGATTTCGCTTTCGAGTCCGCGATGGTAGAGATGCATCGCTACCCACATCTCCTCCCCTTGCCGAACGAAATGATCAGGCCATGGGCTTGGCGGTAGTGCATCTGTCCGGACACACCAAGCCGCGGAAATGGGATGAGGGTTTGGGGAAGAAGTGGGTGCGGTTTCGATACCCGCGTCTTGGTCGGAGAGAAAGATGATCGGTTGCACCGCACCCAACTCCGAATTCGAGGCAAATCTGTTGGCTATTTCTTCGAGGCATTCCGGGAGCAGTTCGGTGTCATCGTCCATAAAGAAGACCAACTCCGATGTGACACTACCCATTCCTGCATTTCTTCCGCCGCAAGCACCGAGATTCTCTCGTTGAGGAAGAAAGACAACCTCTGGAAAATCGCGGGGAATGAGATCCCTCGTGCCGTCTTCGCTCCCATTGTCGACCACGATCACCCGGGCGGGCTGGAAAGACTGAGAACGGATTGATTCTATTGAGCGGACAAGGTCCGACTTTCGGTTCCAGGTGACTATGAGAACATCGAGTGCCGGGGCATTCATGTGGTACAATATCTGGGAATCGATGACGCAGGTCCAGTCAGATAGCCAAAATGTGTCAATGGAAGTATAGATCTCTGGGACTCGCTGTTGTTCGAGGTTGGATGCGAGTCATAACAAAAA
>JAJDBZ010000609.1 GCA_029261095.1 Candidatus Omnitrophota bacterium
GCCGATACCGGGAAGACCTCTTCTTCAGACTAAACGTGGTTTCGATCGATCTCCCCCCCTTACGCGAAAGACCTGAGGATATCATTCTTTTAGCCGAAAATTTTATTCAGGAGATGAATGAGAAGCACAAAACCACTGTAACAGGGCTTTCCCAAACCGCTAAAGAGGTTTTGATGAGCAAGCGATGGCAGGGAAATGTCCGAGAGCTGCGGAATTGGATCGAGAGAATGGTGATCATCCGGGGTCATGGGACCCTTGAAGTGGAAGATATCAATGTCGGCAAACAGGATGCCTTTAGCGATTTAGCGGCTCGCGATTTTACATGGCCCGATTGGCCACTCGACAAGTTGGAGACCGAATACATCAAGCACGTTCTTCATCAGGTTCGAGGTAACCGTACCGTTGCTGCGGACAAACTCGGGATAAGTCGTGTTACCCTGTGGCGCAAGATCAAAGAAATGGACGGGGAGTAGTTCCCCGAGTTCATCATAGAAGGTCGCTCAATCACGATCATGAGGGTATTCCGTTCCACAACGTCTAGACTCTCGATCGGAGTGGACGGATAGAGGAGAAAATGTACCAGGAGAATCGAATCATACAAAGGATACAGAGGCAGCTTGGGATCTTTTTCTGTTCGCTCTTCATCCCCCTCTGTGCATACTGTGGGCCGATCAACGTTTCCACGGATACTGACCTAGATGGCCTCAAAGACCTCGATGAAGTCTCCGTGATGAGGGAAGTTTCCGCCGGTCCATCGGACGATTCAATTCTCGCTGTAACCACTGGGATCTGCATCGCCAATGGAGACTCGTTACTCTTCCGAGCCACCGGCTCAGTATCCGCCAATACCTCTCAGGGTCCGACCTCAGGTCCTGCTGGTACTGCTTCTGAACCGGTCTTTCCCGCGATTGTTCCGGATGCACCGTACCTGGCCCTCATCGGAAGAGTGGGCCAAGGAGATTGGTTCCTGATCGGCGAAGAACTTCTCTTCGATTCGACCCAGGAAGGGGAGATCCACCTGGCGGTCAATGAAGTTCCTGGTTCTTTCTCCAACAACTCGGGTTCGTTTTCGGTAGAACTAGGAAGAGGACTGGGAACCGATCTGAATGATCCGGATACAGACAAGGATGGGGTCTTGGATGGCGCCGATGGTGCACCTCTCGATCCTCTAGAGACTTTAGATACCGATGGGGATGGACTCGGGAATCGAGTCGATCCTGATGATGATAATGATGGGATATTCGATTCCGAAGAAATCGGAGGGATGGTCGCGGTCAATGCGACGGGTAACCCCGCCAATATTCCTGTCTTCCATTTTCCCAATGGAGGACTTCATCTGCAACCGGGTGAAACACCCATTTTCTCCGCCACGGGTGTGATAGCCGATCCGGCAATCGATGCCACATCGACTCCCAACGGGAGAAACGACCTCAGCATTTCGGGGCTCGTTCTCACACTACCGGGGTCACCCTTGTACCGCCTCCTTGCGCGATTTGGAAATGGCGAATGGGTTCCTCTTGGTGAAGAGTTTATCTTTGGGTATGCGACAGGAGTCTCTCTTTCAAACCAAACTCATCACTTGGGAGATAATACCGCCGACGGGTGGGAGGTTCCATTAGCCGAAGGGACCTTCATCAATTTTCCGTTCACTCTCGATGGACCCGTGCTAGGCGCCGCCGTCCTCTCTATCGAGGTTTTTGACTCCCGCGAGAACAATCGAATTCTTCTGAATGGCCAGAGCGCAGGAAGACTTTGCTCGAACCCTGATGAAGTCTTCATGACCTGCGAGATTCCTCTACCTCCTGGCTTCTTCCAATCGGGCGAGAACCTCCTTCAAATAGTCGCGGGCGAGGACAACACCCCCCTCGATCCTTCAACACAGTTCGATGATTTCCAGATTAGGAACGCCACTATCGATTTCCTTCCAGCTCCCTATCGGTTTATCGAACTCTCCACCCACCATCTTGGTGACGCCGTAGTCGAAGCCTTCGAGGTTCCGGTTCCCGAAGGAACATCATTCAACCGTAATTTCCATTTGACCCACAAACCGATCGTGGGGGAAGCAACGCTATTTATCGATGCATACGATGTGACCTCCAACCGACCTCCCTTGCCTGTATCCATTAACGATGTTCAAGTTGGAACTCTCTGCGAACGAGATCCAGCCGAGGTGGACTACTGGGACCATTGTCAGATTGCCTTCGATGTCAGCCTCCTGAAAATTGGAACCAACAACCTCCGAGTCGACAGTGTCCAAGGCGGTCAGAACAACGACTTCGACGATTTTATGATCCGCCTGATGACCCTCCAACTTCCGTACGAGTCCGGTGACGACGAAGTTGTTTTTTCTTATAACGAAAGGATTGGTCAGTACGCCGACAACACCGGCCTTTACACGGTCACCATCGGTTCTGGGACAACATCCAACCCACTTAAATCCGATACCGATGATGATGGAATTGACGATAAGACCGAAGTAGATGGCGGTCTCGATCCAAACGATTTCAATGATGCGATGGAAGACCCGGATAATGACCGTCTTACTAACCTGAGAGAGGTTGAGTTTGGGACGGAGTTCTTCAATCCTGATACCGATGGGGATCGGGTGGGCGATGGAGCTGAAGTCGATGCCGATACCGACCCGACCGATCGATTCAGCCCGATGTTTTTCGACTACATCCCAGATGGCGTGGTTGATGTCAACGATTATCTCAAGTTAGTCCTGAATTGGCATCTAGAGGTGGAGGATTTGAGTTTCGATAAGGTGGGCGACCTCGATGATTCCGGGCGTATCGACAACCAGGATGTTCTCTTCTACCAGGAAGGGATTTTCCGCTAACGATTTCATCCAGGTATCCAGTTCCAAACGGAAATGGAGGAAAACCTTAGGGCCAAAATTCGATGTACACGAACTTTTTTGGTTTCCACACCAAACCCTTTTCAATGACGCCTGACCCGGCGTTCTTCTACCCGAGCGAAGCCCATAGAGATGGTTTGGCCAATCTTCGCTATGGCATTAAGGAATCTATGGGGTTTATCGTTCTGACCGGCGAAGTCGGAACTGGCAAGACCTTGCTGATCCGATCTCTTCTTGAAGAACTCGGGACAGAAGTAAAGAGAGCCCTGATTCTCAACCCGGTCCTCGACCCGGATGAAATGTTCACCGCCATCTTGAAAGACCTTGAGGTCCCCTTCGATTCAGATGCGGGGTTTGGGGCCAAACTCGATTCTTTCAATGAGTACCTCATTGAAGAATTCTCGGCGGGAAGGCGTGTTGTTGTCATCATCGATGAGAGCCAGAACCTTTCGGTAGAGGCTCTCGAACGTCTCCGCCTTCTTTCGAATTTGGAAACCGACACCGCCAAACTTCTCCAGATTATCTTGGTGGGTCAGCCAGAACTGAATGCTCTACTCTCGAAACCCGCGATACGTCAACTCGATCAGAGAGTGACAGTTCGCCATCATCTGAAACCGTTTACCGCCGACGAAACACCGAAATACATCGAGCACCGAATTGAAGTTGCCAGTGAATTCGCTCCAAAAGCAGTTTTCGAAAAGGGCGCTCTCAAACTCATACACAAGGCATCGAATGGGATTCCACGTTTGATCGGTGTCCTCTGCGACTATGCTCTGTTGGTCGCCTTTACCGAGGATAAGCGGACGATCACTGCTCAGATGGCAAAAGAAGCCATTGAGAAGCATCGAAAACAACAGAAACTCTACCAAGAGGAAAGGCGGTCTCATTTTACCGCGAAGCTGGGTTGGGGTCTTGCCGCATTCCTGTTTTGC
>JAJDBZ010000610.1 GCA_029261095.1 Candidatus Omnitrophota bacterium
CCTCCTCGACCCACTTATCGAAGGCCTCCGGCTCCATGACCTCCATGAAACCGCGCATCTGGTAGTGACCCAGTCCGCAGAGTTGGGCGCAGGCAATTTCATAATTCAGTATGGCTTTGCTGTCCGCTTCCCAATTGCCCATCTCCACCTTCTTCTCACGCATCTCTGCAGTCGTCAGTGTTGGCTCGAACCAGATCGGGATGCTCATCCCGGGGATGCAGTCCTGTTTCACTCGCATCTCGTTGAGACCGAAACTGTGGATCACATCCATGCTCGATAGATGAAGGATGGCCGGGCGCCCTTTGGGGAGATAGAGCCAGTTGATGCTGACAATATCATCGGCGGCGTTTTCGCTTGAGCGATCGAGTCCGATCGGATTAGTCTGAGTAATTTGGTCCGGCGAGGTGGCTCCGAAGAGACCATCGGGGCCGGGGTAGTGCATGTTCCAGGCGAACTGTTGGGCGACCACACGGACCTCGACTCGGTCCTCGTCCATCGGCATATCGCTCACTCGCTCGGCCCAAAGGGGAATCGATAAAAGGATCAGTATGGCCGCCTCCGCTACCGCGACTCCGACCTCCACGCTCAGCGAGACCGAATGGTTCTTAACCCCGACAGGGTCTGCCTTCGTGTTCTTCCTGCTTCGAAAGCGCCAAAGGACAAAGAGAAAGAAAGCACTCCACCCCACAAACAGGAGAACTACAATCAGGTGTAGCCACCCGAGGGTGGAGTCTATCTCCCCGCCATGGGCAGAAGCATTTAGAGGAAGGCCGAATTTTTGAAGCAATTCAATCATGATCGAGGGTTAGACCTTTTCACTCCCCGCACCTGAGACTGTGATTTTACTCTGGGCTTCAAGCGGGTGGTTCGCGCGCCAGACCAGATATCCAATGAAGGTCGCGAATCCACCAAGCACTGGGACAATGAACCCAAGTAGCGCGAGTATTCCCATATTCATCCCTTGAGTCATTGAGTGATTCTGGTCGCCAAAACAGACCGCGCAACCGAAGGACGATTCAGCGATGACCCCAAGAGAGAAGATGAGAAGAAGAAAGCGGATCCTAAGCATGGTTCCCTCCCTGCCCAAAGAGTTTGGAATAAGCTCGAAATCCGTAATAAGAGAGCCAGATGGCGCCGAAAAATCCGAAGAATGTCACTAGAAGGAAATGGGGTTGCGCATCCACGCGGCTTACCCAGATCCCCCATCCCCCAGTAAAAAGAGAGACGAGGATCGATAGGGTAATGAAGACAATGTGAAAGACTCTTAGAGACATCGTTCCCTCCCTTTACTCCGATCCACCCGTGTCGTCGTGGGTTGTATGAATCTCTATCGCTACTCGGTCATGAACTGTGCCTGTCGGTGTGTCCCAATATCCCCCCAGAATCAGTCCGATCATCCCGGCGAAAAAGAAGAAGGTAAGCAGGATCAAACCATATACACTCCTTCGCTCCCACTTGAGGTGCATAAAGAAGAACCCGACCAACGAGGCTTTGAGGGTGGCGATCACCAGCGCCAATCCGATATTCGCGCCATGCCCGAGATCGATGTATGCGACGCCGACAGTCACAGCGGTAAGAACCAACAGCGCGGCGAAAACTCCCAGGTAGAGTTTCACATGGCGATTGATTTCCTCGATGGTTGCGGTTTGTGGGTCCATGGTTTCTTCTTTCCTTATACTTCCAAAAGTCCCCCTCACAACAAATACAACACCGGGAACAAAAAAATCCAGACCAGATCGACAAAGTGCCAATAAAGTCCCGTGTTCTCGATTCGGTTCGTGTACATCGTCGGGCGTTGCTCCCAATTCTTCCTTCCGAAAAGGAGAAAATAAAGCATCACAATCATTCCACCGACAACATGAATTCCATGCAACCCGGTTAGAACAAAATAGATTGCCAGAAAGTTGTTGGTCGATGGGAAGAGGTCGTGCGAGAATTTCCCACTATACTCGATTGCTTTGATTCCAAGAAAGATGAGGCCACAAAGGAGGGTCAATGCGAGATACTTCTTGTGTCCTCCAAAATCGTTCTTCAGCAAAGCGGCCCATGCGAAGACCATGGTGACACTGGAGCTGATGAGCACCACAGTGTTCAAGAGCGCGAGCCAAACATTCAGGACCTCGCGACCTGCCGGCCAGGTCTCGGCGCCGACACGCAGGAGGACGTATGCGGAGAAGAGGGCGCCGAAAAGCATTACTTCCGAGGCGAGAAAGAGCCAGATGCCGATCTTACCATTGGTCAGTCCCGTGTCGGGTCTGGGTGTTTCGATGTATTGAATCTCGGCGGTCGACATTATGCGGATGACCCCTCCACCGGTTGGTCCTGAGGATGAAATCCGGACTCGTCTCCCGGCTGGCTGTACTCGTAGGGACCGCAGTAGGCCGAAGGGAGTTCGAGGAAGTTACCATGTGGGGGAGGAGAGGGCGCGGTCCATTCCAGGGTTGTCGACTCCCAGGGGTTATCGTCGACTTTTCTTCCAAACAAGAGGCTCCCAAATAAATTGATCACGAAAGGGAGTTGAGCGATCGCCATCGTCCAAACGGCCATCGAAATGACACCATTCCAGTGGAGCACCGGCTGAGCGTGGGCATAGGCGCTCCCACCATCGTAGAGGCGTCGCGAAACACCGGCCAATCCCTGGATGAACATCGGCATAAAGATCACATTCATGCAGATCAGGGTTGGCCAGAAGTGCAGGTGACCCAGGATTGTGCTCATCCTCCGTCCCGTTGCTTTTGGAAACCAATAATAGATCCCGCCGAACAGTCCGAAGATGACACCGGGTGCGACCACATAGTGAAAATGACCGATCACATAATAAGTATCATGCAAGTGGATATCCGCAGTGGAAATCCCGAGTGGCAACCCAGTCAATCCACCGATCCCGAACATCGGCAGGAAAGCCACCGCGAACAACATCGGCACAGTGAAACGGATTGACCCACCCCACAGCGAAATGATCAAGGCGCTCAGGATGATCACCGATGGAATCGAAATGATCATGGTGGTCGCCTGGAAAAAGGCATTCATCACCGTACCCATTCCGGTCAGGTACATGTGGTGCGCCCAGACCACAAAGGACATGAAACCGAGGAAGAGAGTGGAATACACCATCGATCGGTAACCCCAAAGGGGTTTCCTCGAGTTGTTGGCGATAATCTCGGCCACGATTCCGAGCGCCGGGAGAATGAGTACATAAACCTCAGGGTGTCCGAGGAACCAGAAGAGATGCTGCCACAGCAGCGGACTTCCTCCCCCAGCCGCTTCGCGAATCTCGCCACTGACCACCAAACCACTCGGCATAAAAAAATTGGTGTCGGCCAGGCGATCCATGAGTTGAAGGATTCCCGCTGCTTCCAGCGGAGGGAAGGCGAGGAGCAAAATGAAAGCGGTTACGAGCTGCGCCCAAACGAAGAACGGTAGTCTCATCCAATGAAGACCCGGTGCACGAAGTTGAATAATGGTGACAATGAAATTGATCGCACCCAGGAGTGAGGAAGTGATCAGAAAAACCATTCCGATCAGCCAGATCGTCTGCCCAGCATCGGCATCCAGAACCGCTAAGGGGGGGTACGCGGTCCAGCCAGATTTTGCGGCGCCCCCTTCGATGAAAAAACTGAACAACATGAGAACCCCGCCGGTCAGGAAGGACCAGTAGCTCACCATGTTAAGTTTTGGAAAAGCCATATCCGGCGCGCCGATCTGAAGCGGGACCACATAGTTGCCGAATCCGCCGACCGCCAATGGGACTACGCCCAGAAATATCATTATCGTTCCATGCATCGCGCCGAGTTGGTTGTAAAACTCTGGACCAAAGATTCCCGATGTGGAGTTCGAACCCAAGAGTGCGGCGGCCCATTCCGGAAGAGGTCGGCCTGGAAACGCAATCGACCAACGCATGTACATCATCAGAAGAAATCCAATGAAAAGGAAAACCAGCGCGGTCAACGCATACTGGATCCCGATCACTTTATGGTCCGTCGAAAAGACGTACCTTTTCCAGAAGGGGAGAGAGTGCGAAAGATTGGAGTGTTCTGAAGCAACCATGGTTAACGAAGGATTCTAAAACCAAACCAAGGTGTCGGCCAATTGTCGACCGACACCTTGTGAAATGATTCTCTCGTTTCTCGTAAGTTCAGCGGCCCCGTCTCGGGATCATCTCTTCAGTGTAGGTAAAGTTGGCCTCGACCTCACCCTCCGCCGGGACAGTCACTTTGACCGGATGGTCTTTCATTTTCTTGTGCCAGAATGAAAGAGTGTAGTCTCCGGCGGGAACATCCTTGATTTCAAAACCACCGGTCTCGTTGGTGGTCGCGAAAAAAGGATGCTCCACCACATTGCAATAAGCAAACATCCACCGGTGCACATCGCATTTGAACCTGAGAGGTATTTCGGGGTGTTCGAACTGGATCGGGGGCAAGTCCATTTTGAAGGGCATCCCCTTGTTCATTTCACGGTTTTTGCTGTCCCGCCCGGGGATGATGTGGACATTGTGAAGTGTCGCGTCGCTATTGCGAACGATCAGATCCTGGCCAACCTGGATACCGAAGACATGAGGCTTGTAGACACAACCCTCCTGGTCGAGGACCACGGGCTCGGCGGCCTTGTCGAATTCTTTCCCATCGAGTCCCTCGGTGATGGAGACAAAGACCCATTTGAGGCCCCCATCTTCCGCGACGACATAGTGTTCGGTCATGACCTCTGGACCCGAGGAGTGGAGTGCTGCGCAATTCGGATCCGATTTCATGGCCTCGGTCATGCTTTTCTCAGGTGGGGCGGTTCCTTCAAATGAAACTCTTCCCTTAATGGTTCCGGCTTGTGAATTGACCACAAGCAACATTAAGACCGCAACAGATGCAACTAATCCACGCATTAAAAAGGTCCTCCTTATTTGACCGGTTGAGGGGGATGACATGAAAAACTCGGCATGGTCCCTATTCCCTAACGAAAGAGGGCAACCGGAATTGGCCTCAATTTGGGATTGAGCGGTATCGTTCACCAAATTCTCGATCAGAGCGCGAGGCTCAAGGGACGGGAGTATCGATACGAACGAAAAGGGTGTCAAGCGGAGGAATTCTCTTTCCGGACTCGCCACCGTCGGTGCATCCACATCCAATCTCCGGGGTATTTTCTTACAAATTTCTCAATTTCGGAGACATATCGCTGGGTGTTCTCCTGGAGGTCTGTTTCCCGATCCCCGGTGACCTGAGTTGGAATCGGCTCCGAAAATGCCCCTCCAAACCGACCGTCCTCGCAACGGAAACACGCTCCCACCATCACAATGCACCCGGTCTTTTGAGCCAGAAGGGCGGCGGATGCGGTCGTCATCGCGGGTTTTCCAAAGAATTGAGTTACCACGGCCTCTTTTCGGCTATGCTGATCGATCGCCATGACCACAGCCTCTTTGCGCCGGAGCGCCGAAAGAATCGATTTCAAGGCATTTCGCTTGTCGATCTCTTTCACTCCGTTTACGGACCTGATTTCGCGGACCAGCCGATTCACCCAAGGCTGTTTCTGAGACCGGCTGACGATGTTTGCGACGATCCCATTTTCGCGGAGCCACCTGGGTTCGAACTCCCAGTTCCCCATATGCGGGACAGCGACTATGAGCCCTTTTCCTTCCGCGTAGGCACTCAGGATGGTGTCGGGATTTACAATGTGGATGATCTCCTTCGTGTTGTACGTAGAACTCGGCATCCAACAAAACTCGAGCGCCATGGTGGCTAGATTCACGAAACTACTCTTCGCGATCCACACTTTTTCCTCTTCTGAAAGGGAGTCTCCATAGGCAAGATCCAGATTGGAAAGCGCAGTTTTCCGCCGCGAACGAGCGACATGGTACATCGCCCATCCGAGGATCTTTCCAACCTTGCGATGTGTGGATAGCGAAAACCTTTGAATGAACCAAACGACGCATCGCGCTAGGGTTTCCACTTGAAAAGGCCTCGGACCGAAATTTCTCAGGAGAAAGGGAGTCTCGCCTTACTCTCCCTCATCCCCTTCTTGAGGGGCAGCGGCTTCCTCGCCAGGTGCCAGAAGGGGCTCGTACCCGAAAATTTCACGGATGTCATTGGTCCGACTCCGGATGAACCCAAACTCTAAAGCCATTTGAGGGAGTGGAGAGAACCAGAGCCCCGCGGCGATAGCAGCGTACAGAGTGTACTTAAGAACGAGAAAGAGTTCTTTGTTACTCCGGATTTTCTCGATGACGGCCTTCCGTTTTTGCACATTCTCTTGTTTTTTCAGATCACTTTCAGAGACCTTGCTGAGTTTCAATCGTTCGAGTTGGAGCGATCCAAGAGTTTCAAAAAGGAGGAGGTTAGCGTCATGCCACTCGATCAAGGTTTTGTCGATGGCCACGGGACTGGACTTTTCGAAATCGTAAATGGAGATGGTGCGCTTTACCATCATCAGGATGTTTTGGGCCACATAGTGATCCTTCTTGATCACATCGGAGAATTGATCATGGCGTTCGGCAACTACGTTTTTGACTCGCTGGAACCGTTGGTCAGAGTCAGCGGGCAGCTGGCGCTCCTTGTCGAAAGCTGAGAGGAGCAGACTGTAATAATCCTGCCATATCTGGATGAGTTCCTCGACTCGTTTGATATTGGCCTCAAGTTTTGGGTCTTCCAAAACCGCATCCTCCTATGCATCGTGTAACCGTTTCCCCATTTGGGAAGATCAATCGACCTGTCTTTTACCACAACGGATGCCTCCAAGGAAGGCAAACCCAAGCGCCGGAATCGTTAAACTATCGAGAAATCCTTATAAGGGTAGGGGTCTCGGTGTGTCTTTGAAAGGGTATTACAGGCTGCCAATTATGGTATCGTTATCGTTTATGTCATCGCTTCGAGTTCGGTATTCTTTTTTGATTTTTTCCGTTTTCCTCTCAGGCTGCGCTACGATCAATAGCCAGATTTCGGGTAGGACCGCGACTGAGCAATACCTAGTCACGTCCTCAATCGAGAGAGCAATCGACCAGGTAGAGTGGAGTCGCCTCTCTGGTCAGAAAGTTTTCATCGAGATCAATGGCGTCCAAATAACCGAGCATCCATATATAAAGAAGATTATCGAACAGCAGCTGGTCAAAGAATCCTCTTTCCCGGTTTCTGACATCGGAGATGCAGATATTGAATTAACCGCGAATGTGAAATCTGTCGGGACTGATATTTGGGCCTCAAATTTCGGAATCCCCATTCTGTTTGCAAATGCGGTGACGACTCCATATAACCTGAGCGGAATTTCCATCTACAATAGCAATCTCCAAGAAGGATATTGCCGTATCGAGTTTTTCGCGGAGGACCCAGAAACTTTGACACCGATTTGGCATTCCCCGCCAGTGAATGGACAATCGATGTTTAGAACGAAGACTTTCCTCGGGTTCATTGGTCCTTTCAAAACGAGCGACATCTATCCCGAGAAAAAACTTTATCGCCCAAAAGATTACGAAGCTTCGGGTGCCGCGCAAAACTAAGGTGGATGTTGAAATGAATTCCTTAACAGAACTGTCGGGGGTTTCCCTGAGGGAGCTTGCCGAATCTTATGGCACTCCGTTTTATCTTTACGATTCCGGAGTGATTTCCGAACGAGTCAACCAGATCCAGAAGAGATTTCCCATTGTCCGATATGCTCAGAAAGCGAACCCCCATCTTGCCATTCTGAATCTCATGCGCCAGCAGGGGGTCCATGTCGACGCGGTCTCCGCGGGCGAAATCCATCGCGCGCTCCGAGTTGGATACAAGCCCGAGGACTTAGTTTACACCGCCGATGTGTTTGATGACCGCGCGGTGGAAATCATCAAAGAGAAACCAGTTCAAGTGAATTGTGGTTCTCCCGATATGATCCGACAATTTGCAGCCATTCGTCCGGGTGGCGAGATCTTCCTTCGAATCAATCCGGGGTTCGGGCACGGACACAGTAAGAAGACGGACACAGGGGGACCCAGTTCCAAGCATGGCATCTGGCTGGAGGACATTCCCACCTGTGTGCAAATCGCGCAGGAATGTGGAATCAAGATTTATGGCCTCCACATGCATATTGGGTCGGGGTCCAATTTCGAACACCTTTCTAAAGTCGCACATGCGATGGCTGAGACCGAGGCCGGCCCCTACATTCGAGTGATCAGCGCGGGTGGGGGGTTACCGATTCCCTACCGTAACACCGATGAGCCTATCGATTTGGACCGCTACTTCGAGGTTTGGGATTCAAATAGAAAAGAGATCGAAAAGAAACTGGGGCATGAGGTCGAGATAGAAATTGAACCCGGCCGCTTCCTGGTTGCCGAAGCAGGTTCCCTGGTTGGGAAGATTTGGGCGATCAAAGAGACCTCCACATTCACTTTTTATCTGATCGATACCGGATTTAACCACTTGATTCGTCCCGCCATGTACGGCGCCTATCACAAAATGTCGGTCTGTCCCGGCGATGGAAGAGAGATAATGGGGACAAAAGATGTTGTTGTTGCGGGACCTCTTTGTGAATCGGGAGATGTCTTTACTCAAGAGGAAGGCGGAGTGGTGGTCTCTCAGGAATTGCCTGTCGCCGAGGTGGGGGATCTTGTCATCATCCACGATGCCGGAGCCTATGGCCGCGCGATGGCCTCAAACTACAACACGCATCCCTTTCCCGCCGAGGTTTGGATTGAGGACGGGAAACACTCCTTGATTACGCCGAGGCAGAGTTTCGATGAAGTGATCGGGGGGGAGCGGTTGCCGGGGTAGTTGGGTGTAACCTCAAAGTAGAAAATAAGGGAGCCTAAAACTACCTTATCCATGATATCATCCAAGATCTTTCCTCAACCGCCCAGGAATAGTTGCTTTCTCAAGGAGGGCCCATAGTGAGCCGGACTCGACTTCTTCTGATTAGCTCGATGATTTCGGTTATTCTCCCGTTTCCATCGTTCAGCCAAGAGCTGAACTTCCAAAAGGTCGTCCGAACCGGCGATGAGGTGCCCGACCAACCCGGCCGGATGTTTACCACCGTGGGGAGTCATGAGTTTGTGGAAGGGCGCGTTCTCGTCCTCGGGGACTTCGATTGCTCCGGTTGTGAGGGGATCTATCTTTATGAGAACGGGATAGGCCGCAAGGTGGCGGATACGGACACGCTCCTTCCGGACAGTGTGGAGGATTTCAGAAATTTTCTCTCGATATCCGCATTGAGCGAAACCCATGTCTTCTTCGATGGAGCATACGGATTCGGAACAGGGCAACAATTCTTCTTCGCTCCCCTGGGTAGTCTTATCCTTGAAGAAGCGAACCCGAAAGAGAACCCGATCCCCGGTGGAACGGGGACGTTTCAGGGGATCTCGGAAACAGGAGGTGCGCTTTCGGGGACAAATCTTGCTTTTGTTGCCGAGGGAGAGAACGATCAAAAAGGCGTTTATCAAGTAGAAATCACGACCAACGTGGCCACCAAGATTGCCGATCGTAACGATACGATCCCCGGAGACAATCTGGGGAGGAAATTCCTGGACTTTGGAACTGCCCAAATTGAGGGCGAACGTGTCCTCTTCTTCGGGGGGATATCGAATGGGCCATTGGTCGATCAGTTGAAGGGGCTCTATCTTTTTGAAAACGACAGCCTTTTTCGAGTGATGGACGAATACATGTTGAGACCCGGAAGCGCGAGTAGGATCTTTGGAGATCCGAGGGTCCCGAGGTTAAGTGAAGGGCTGGTCTATTTTAATGCGAGTACTTCGATCTATGTTTGGGATGCGGGAATCATCGAACTTATTGTCGAAAGGGGTATGGAGATTCCAGGTTCAACTGCGCTGTTCGATGGCCCGAACCTCCTCTTCGTCTCTGAAGGAACCGTTCTTTTCTTTGACCGGCCAAGCGGCGGTGGTACGACCACCTACTATCTGGCCAGAGATGGAGCGATCGTCGAACTCTATTCGGGAATCCCTCAAGTCGATGGCATGACTCCGACGTCGGTATTCCCGGTGGGGATGAGTGGTTCGGAGGTTCTCTTCCGGGTGAACTTCGGGGGAAGCGATGGGGGTAGCTACGTCGCTGATGTTTCGGAGTTTGTCGGTATCCCTCCTGATCCCACTTCAACGCCGACACCGATCCCGGAACTCGATCCGGATCTGACTGTGCAGATGAATCTTTTGGATGACTTCTTTATCACAACGGAAACCCCCACAGACCTTGTTTGCGGAAATCGTGGATTCTTCAAGGTCGTCGTGACAAACCTCGGAGAGGGACCGACAACCGGTCTGATTACTGTGGTAGTCCAATATCCGGATGGCCTGATAAACCCTGACTTCCTAGATCAAGGGGAGGGTTGGACCGGTACGATTGCGGGGCAGATCGTGACTTGTACTCGTTCCGACCCACTCGGAACGGAACTTCCTTTTTCGACGGAATTTTTGTCGAGTGCTATGGTGACCGAAGACGCGCCTTCTATCATCCAACCCGATGTAAGTGTTTCGACCGTGGGTGATTCAAACCTCGCCAATAACTCGAGTTTCCTTTCTCTCACCGTTGGACAACCTCCAGTCGATGTCATTCTGATCAGTCCCAAGGAAGGCGACTTGGTCCCCAGTGGAAGTCGACCAACGATAGCATTTAAGTTAATCGGACCTGACCCGGATTATCCACTTAAGTATTATCGCCATGATTGGAACGGAGGATCCGAGTACAAAGGCAGTGGTTTATCCTTCCGGGAATACCCAGTCGGTGCCGGTAGGAGACAATCCCAAGCCTATCCAGAAATTCCGTTCGGAATCGAAGATAACCGTCCCATCCAATTGGGATTCGTGCTTTCGGACTTCTTTAACATTTTTTCCAAAAGAGTTTCCGTGACTGTCAACGTAAAGAAACTTCCCGGGCCACCTACCATCGAGTTTTTGACACCGGATCAGAGAAGTGAATATTCCTTGAACGAATCCAGTCGCATTGAGATCCAATCTTTGTTAACGATTTGCGCTGATTATGGACTCAATGATCCATTCGCATTCGAGATAAAAAATACATCGGGAACCATTAACGATCCCGGTTTCATCCAGTACGACTTTGTTCCATATATCCTTGGACGAAATGGCGATGGCCGTATTTCGAAGATGAATCTGTACCTGATGGTGTCATTCACCGAGGAAAACTACAACGAACTATTCATGGGCGAGGATCCACAAAATGTATTTCTCGAAGTTGCAGTACGGGACATCAAAGGCAACGAATCAACGCAAAATCTATTCTTGACGATTCGGCGCGAGCCGACGAAAGAATCTTCCGAATGGACACCAGGAAAAGGAATCAACACGCTCAATGATAAATCCCGAATCATCGATGGCTCGGTGACCGGATCGACACTCGAAAAAAGTTTGATCTTTGGCGCCACCGTGGAGAATAGCGTTATCCGATCAAGCATCCTTTTGCCGGGTATCCAAGCCTCAAACGCCGAGATCGATTTCGGCGTGGTCCTCTCGGGAACTGTCTCGAAGGGTGGAACTACGCTCGTTCCGCCAGCGTTACTTTCCGACCTCTATGAGCCGGGAGAATCTGGCCATGTCCTGGCCACCGTTTTGACAGGCGATGCCAATGACGATGGAGTTGTCGAAGCAGGTGACCGGCTCGGAATATCAACGGGCTGGTACGATCGGGCAGAGGCTTTCGATTTGAACTTGAACGAGGAGGTCGACCCGAGTGATCTCTTGAACCTAATTGAGTTTTGGCGGGCGGAGTAATGCAGTCTGTCCTGAATCCGGATCCCATCTTCCGCTTTTACAGCCTCGTTCGATTTTGGACTTCTTCTCCTATATCGTCAGGTGCGCCTTCAGGATGATAGTACACGTTATCAGGAGTACCCACATAAGCAGAAACCAATTTCAATTTACTGAACGTACAAATGATTATCCAGTTTCGTGCGCCAAGATCCGCAGGGGTTGAAAGTGTCATCGTGACCCGATCATTCGCGAGGTAAATTTCTTCGTCCTTCCATCCAAGTCCACTCGCCAGCGATAAGACCTCGTCAATAGACATCCCAACATGGAGGTCGTCCATTGTTTCAATCACTCTTGATTGATAGTGGTGCCTCCATGCACGGTAACCATTAGGTACAAGAGCGATCCCGACGAATAATG
>JAJDBZ010000062.1 GCA_029261095.1 Candidatus Omnitrophota bacterium
TCCACCAGCTTGGCATCGACCATGAGAAACTGGCCTTCCGGCACAATGGAATCGACCGCCGACTGACAGATGTACACGGTCATGTCATCGAGGAAATTGTCTAGTTGATTGTTGTCGGAAGTCTTGTCCTCTCTCAGCGGATCAAGTTTTCAACTGAGGTCTCCCTTATTGTGGCGAGTTCGCAACCGCCTAAACATCGCTAAACCAACCACTGCACTCATCAGGGTCGCTGGTTCTGGAACGACATCTTCCTCTCCCTCCAGAGTTGCTTCGCCGGTAATCACTGATGTCCCTGTTGAGTCCGAGGTAAAAATTACAAACGGTGATGAAGCGGTGGGTGCTTCGAAGGTAAACCCACTTTGAGTGACACCGGCAGCGATTCCGTTACCAATAATAAAAGTGGTATACACGATTGCCTGAGTAAACCCCGCGCCAAAATAACTGTTCCAGGTGGCAGTCAGAATGGGCGCGTTCCAATTGTGGTCAGAGAAGACTTGATTGTTGTTCCATTCCTCCTGAGTCACGAGGAAAGTCCCCCATTTCCCATTGAGCTCGGGATAGGTGAAGAGATCGACACTGCTATCAGTGGCGGTGTTGTGTCCGACAGCGAACGCATGGAGTTCATTTCCACTGTCGTTGACCACAGTGTAAACTCCCGACATTGCGGTGGAATCGAAACTCTCCAAGATTGAGACGGCTGTCGACTCTTGGGCTGGGAAGAGCAACGCCAGGAAGACTGGTATCCATTTAAGATTCTTGATTCTACACACTGTTGATAAAAACATGTATTGGTACCTCACACCTTTCAATTTTATTGGAATGAGCGACTTAGATTCGGATGGAATTGATAGTCACAAATATTCGCAGATTCATCTAATTCAGATTCTACCCAATGGGGAGAAACGCTTGAAACGGAAGTATAGGAATAATGCTTTCAATCCGACAACATTATCTTCTTCCCTCCCCCATCTCAGCTAGGTATTGACCCCCGAAGGCGGGATGTGCATTGTGGGGACACTTTTTGATCAAGCGAGGCTTGAGATCAATTGACACCTGACTTGGCGAAAATACCCCCACCCTCAGACCGGTCCGCTTGCAGTTCCGAACGGCGACACAAAAGGTTCCCGGCATACGTCCTCGCAGGGTTCATCGCTCTCTGCCCGATTGCGGCCCTGGCCGAGTCCAACACCAAACAAGTGAAACGGCACCTCCTGTCAACCATCGGCTCTGAACGGGCAACCCAGGGGCCAGGAAATAAAATCGTCACGTTCAACGGAAAGACACATGTGGTCTGGCAGGATTCCACTCCGGAAGGATATTTCGCACGTGTCCGAACCTTGGACCGTAAAACTGATAGTTGGTCGGAGACATGGACTTTAGGGGAGGGTCGCGACAATCACGCACGCCCGACGATCACCATCGATTCCGAGGGGAGGCTCCATGTCATCATCGGAGGACACCATACCGGACTCCAATACCGGAAGAGTGTCCGAATCAACGATGCCTCTGAATGGAAAGACCCGGTCGCTTTCGGGAAATCAACCTATCCGGTTTTGATCTGCGATGCCTCGGATACCTTGCATCTCACAGGGCGCCACGACCAGGACTGGAAGGGAATCGATCACTACATCAAACCCAAAGACGGGGACTGGGAACATAGAGGGCTCCTCGTGAAGAAACAGGATCGGCATGAGTTCTATGGCGCCTATCACAACTCTCTCGCCTGGGGGCCCGACCACCGATCCCTCCATCTATCGACTGGTTTCTTCATGGGGCTTCGTGGAGATGCTAGCCGACAGCTTCTTGGACTGCACCAGGCGGTGGGGTACATGCAATCTGAAGATTTGGGGATGACCTGGTCGAAGGCGGATGGAAACCCGATTCAAACTCCATCCACGACCGAGACCATCGATCTTCTTGAGGAAGGAGAACGCGACGCCGAAGATGTAGATCTGCCAAAACCGGGAATTCAACACTGCGGCTTAGCAGTCGATTCCATGAACCGACCTTACGTGGTCTATGTCCGGCACACACCGGACCCGATGCGCGCCTACCTGAAATCCCCGGGCACAGATGGAAGGTGGACGGAGCACCCACTCGGAGAAGCGATCCAAGATAATTGGCCCGAGTGGGGATTCCTTGGATGCCGAGTTTCCATGACCGATGAGGATGTACTGTGCTTACTGATCACACTGGTCCCTCGGGAACACCCCGAAGCCAACTGGAGCCCGGGAATCTGGGGACGACCCGCATTTTGGTTAAGAGACTATCCATACATTCACCGAATCGTCTGGCTGGAATCACGAGATAGCGGACAAACCTTCACCCCAAGGGCAATCGTTCCACATCTCTTGGAAGAAGGAACGCTCCTACCCCATTTGGAACAACCCACCGGGTTTAACAGGATCAAGGGCCGATTGCCTGGCTTCCTGTATATCGAGGGTCTTTCTCGATATACGGAGGAGGGCGAGGTGATCGATAACAAGGTCTATTTCTCCGAAATCGAGGAATAGGTCTGCAGGGGTTGGCTTTTCTTGAAGAGGGATGACCTACCTGTCCTGCAATGAACGGGACGACTTTAATAAAGCAGCCAAAATGATTTTGTGTGGGTTGGGGTTGAAGTGACTACCGGTCCGCTCGGATCGGTGATGGTTCCGTTTGCGATGCCATCCTGGTCACCCATTCCGCCGTCGGTGAGAGTCAATGAAACCACCGAACCATTGACACTGAAAGGCAGTGAACTGAAGTTGTTGCTTCCATCCCATTTGAGATAATCATCGACTAGGGTTCCATCGGGAACCGTGATCGAAATGAGAGTCGAAGAGCCGGGAGTCAATCCATCCACCGTGAAATCGAAGAAGCCGACAGGCGCGGTCTGGCCTGCGGGTGGAGTGACTGTTACGGCACTGACATCGGAAAATTGTCCCTGGCTGGTTTCCAACAAAACATACCTGCCATCTGCGGCGATTGGCAGCGCTGCCTGCGCGGAATCGGTGGCGGCTCCGAGAAACGGTCCGGCCGCTTCGACAGCATCTGGAATTCCGTCTCCATCACTATCGAACAACACCGCGTTCTCATCAAAGACGAGTAGCACTGATGCCGTTGGCTTTTCACAGATAATGTAGATGTTCCCGCCAGCCTGCACGAGCGCACGTGCCGTGTCATACAACGTATGAGGTGCAGAACCTGGGAAATTGGCATCGAGAAAGTCAGTTATCGTCCAGGCCAGCAAACGCGAATTCGCTAAGTCCGGAATAACGATCCTGTCATCCCCAACACCAACACCGTTGTCGAGAAAGTCGAAGATGACACCTGGAACCGGGTTAAAGGTTACAGGGTCTACTACTGGAATCTCGACTCCACCTTGGCGCGCATACATGTAGCTTCCTAGAAAGTCGGTATCAAGTCCACCACCATCCCAGACGCCATCAGGGGACATCGCTAATGCAAATAGACCCGACGCAAACCCAGTAACGTCTTCAAACACGTTAAACGAGGATGCATCTGCAGGCCACTCAATACCATCAGCCTCTCCTCCTAAACCAAACACATCACCAACGATGATATTCGATGTTGGAAGATTAGAAATGGCACCTCCTTCACCAGCAGTTAAGCCAGCGGGTATAGGGAGTGATACCATTCCACCGCCTGGGGTGTACACAATCGGACCGGCCTCGTTACCAGTAGCTTCTCCAAGATCGTTTACATCCGAGAAGCCACCTAAGAACCCGAGCTCCGCATACGGCGCGTTCCATGGAAGATAAATCGCTCCAGTAGCACTACCTCCAACCATGATTGTACCATCAGGACTTGGTGTCCACATCCGGCTACCAAAGCCACTCGGTGAAGGATCTTCGCCGAGTGTTACAAGACCAAACGCGGGGTTTAGTTCAAACCACGCAGCAGCCTCAGGCGAAATTCCGATGTTAGCACCAGTGATACGAACAGACCCATCAGGGAGAACTGTGAAACCACGGTTCTCGAGAGTCTTGCCGGTTACGGCATTCAAATTCACTTCCGTGACGCTTTGCGACGAAGCCGCAAAACTTGCCGCCAACAGGGCGACTAACGTTATTACACTGCGCATACCGTTATCCTCCGCCCCGTTGGGGCAGCATGATCTAAAAATGACTTCTAATAAAGCAGCCAAAATGATTTTGTATGGGGTGGAGTTGAATTGACGACCGGTCCGCTTGGATCGGTGATGCGGCCGTTTACCATGCCATCCTGGTCACCCATGCCGCCGTCGGTGAGAGTAAAAGAAACCTCCGAACCATTGACACTGAAAGGCAAGGAACTGAAGTTGTTGCTTCCGTCCCATTTGAGATAATCATCCACTAAGGTTCCATCGGGAACCGTGATTGAAATGAGAGTCGAAGAGCCGGGAGTCAATCCATCCACCGTGAAATCGAAGAAGCCGACAGGCGCGGTCTGGCCTGCGGGTGGAGTGACTGTTACGGCACTGACATCGGAAAATTGTCCCTGGCTGGTTTGCAACAAAACATACCTGCCATCTGCGGCGATTGGCAGCGCTGCCTGCGCGGAATCGGTGGCGGCTCCGAGAAAGGGTCCGGCCGCTTCGACAGCATCTGGAACTCCGTCATTGTCAGCATCTGGAAGAATCCATGCGAGCGGAAACTTCACAAATCCACTGTCAGTTACATTGTGGTAGGAGATGTATACAGAGTCCCCAACCACAAGAATTGACGTGACTACATCAATCGAACCAATATCGACTCCCGACTTTCCAAGATACCAACTTTGGAAGTTGAAAACGTTGTAGTCGTTTCCAGTAGCCGGAATACCGATGAAGCCTTGTCCCAAAGGACCAGCTTCCGGTGTCGTCTCAGGTCCACCTACAGAAACACCGAAGTCGGTTATGTCATGAACCATGCCACGAACAGGACCACCAAGGATGTTCTGTTGAATTGAACCATTGTAGACAAGCACTTCATCATCGGAACCTTGGTCATCAGAGCCGCCGAGCCAAGACCCAGTAGCTGCCAGAAACTGAGCGCCAGAAGGTCCTCCTTCGTGAATCACGAAAAAAGGACCAGCTACGTCAGTCCAACTTCCAGCATCTCCGTTTGTGGAATCATCACTACTACTACCGTAAACGGTATTGCCACTTCCCAAGTCCGTGATCGCACGAGCGGTTGAAAAAGGGACTGTTCCCGATTGATGCGGCAACGGAAGAAGGGTCGCTCCATCGTCAATAAACGGAGTTCCTCCAATATTCCCAACTGCCTGACCAACGGAGTTCAGATCCTGTGTCTTACCAGGTCCGGCGGTAGTGATCGCTGACAGCGCTCCTCCAACAGGTCCTCGAGCAGCGAAGCCGTTTACACGACCACCGCCTTCGTCTCCGTCAGGGCTCACTGTTTCAACTTCGGAATCCAATCCCGTTGTCGAAAAAGGAACTACATCAGGATTCAGGTCCAAATCGAAGAACCCGTAGAATCCACTTCGGGTTCCTTCATTGTACCAACCGCCAACAACGATACCAGTACCATCAAAGGCAAGGTCTCGCGCTGCCGCGTCTGCTGTCGGGTCCGCAATCTCTGCGTCCGATTGCATCAATGCATTCAGTGTCACATGAATTGTTTGGGCTTCGGCAGTAACGCCAAGCCACATTCCCGCCACCATGGCGAACATTACAAACCGATCACAATACTTCATGCAACTAACCTCCACTCCGATGGGGCAGTCATATCTGAAAATACTCTAATAAAGCAGCCAAAATGATTTTGTGTGGGTCTGGGTGAGGGAATCATTTCGTAGATTGGCTGGCACGAAGGCCCACGCTCTTCCCTGTTCATCGGCCTTTCCTGGCAATCATAACACTCATTAGCGAATAACCATATGGGAAATCTGGGATTAGGTGTGGCCTGAGATTTGTCGACCAGGATTATCCAATCGACGAGGGGGTTTCTTAATACAAGGCGAGTTGTGGTAACCTACTGTATTGGAGTAACCTTATTCAATCATTGGATTTATGGAGGTTTCCTTAGAGATGAAAAGATTTCGACCCGGGCTCATTCTCCTTTCCCTACTGCTGTTAATGGGACCCACATCGTTTGCGGCTACCGACACCAGTTTGACCCCCGACCAGGAGAACGCACTAAACAGTTTGATCGACTCGCTTCAGGCTCTTAAGGCCACACCCGAATCGGCGACCAAAATCAAGGAGATGATCAGTGTCGATACGGATCAACTCAAGGCAGAAATTGAGGGGTTCCAATCCAAGATCTCCGAATTGAAAACAAAGATCGAAGAGGCGGAACAGCGAAGAGAGAAATTGAGAAACCGACTCAACGCGCTCAAATCCGCAAAGATTTTACTGGGTCTCGATTCGGCGCCCGCAGCCACAGCGGATGCGGCCAGCCCACAAGAGGAACCTGTCGAAGAAAAATCGGAACCTGAAAAGACAGACACCCCGACCGTGGCCGCGTCCCCAGCCCCAGCAGAGGGCGATTTTTTCCACAGCAAGGTTCTCCCCATTTTTCAAAATAACTGTTTTGGTTGCCATGGACCGGATAAACAGAAATCCGGGCTACGACTCGATTCACTCGAGGACATGATTAAGGGGGGCGATTTCGGGTCGGTCCTGACACCGGGCGATGTGGACAAGAGTTACCTGGTTGAAGTGATCCGATACACGAGTGAAACGAAAATGCCTCCGAAGAAGAAGCTGCCCGATGAGTCGATCGATCTCATTGTCCAATGGGTAAAAGATGGCGCCCATTGGGGAGATGACAAGGCAGCGGCTAAAGAGGATTCTAAATCGGATGAATCGGAGGCATCGGATGTCGAAAAGGAATCGGCCGATGCAGGGCTTAGTCCCGGAGAGATTCATTTTACCACGAAGGTTTTGCCCGTTCTCCAAAACCGATGTATCGAGTGCCACGGTCCAGAAAAACAAAAATCGGGACTTCGACTCGATTCCTTGGAGGCAGCCCTAAAAGGGAGCGAGTATGGTCCAGTGTTGGAGCCGGGCGATCCAGATAAGAGTCCTTTGTTGAATGTCATCAAATACGATGGCGATGTGGTCATGCCCCCGAAAGAGAAGTTACCCCAGGAGGATATCGACGCCATCAAGGAATGGATCCAATCGGGAGCTCCTTGGCCTAAGACAAAGGTTTCAGATTCCACTCCAGTCGAGGAAGCGGTTGAGGAGGGTCACAAGGTTGAGGTAGCGGCCAATGAAATCCCATGGTCATTCCATCCGGTTCAGGAGGTCGCGGCCGATAAAATCGAGGCCGAAATCTCGAGTGGAAAGCGTGGGGGAAATCCTATCGATGTCTTCATTTTGAAGAAACTCGAGGAAGCAGGGCTGACACCTTCGCCACCCGAGGATCGAGTTCGTCTCATCCGTCGCGCTTATTACAGCCTGATCGGGCTTCCTCCCACTCCCACTGAAGTTCAAACTTTCATCTCTGATAACTCCCCTGAAGCGTATGAAAAAGTGTTGGACGGTTTACTGGATTCGCCCCGATATGGCGAGCGATGGGCCAGACATTGGCTTGATGTGGTTGGGTTTGCCGAGACCAACGGTTTCGAAACCAACACACCTCGACCCAATGCCTGGCCTTATCGCGATTATGTCATCGAAGCGTTCAACAACGACAAACCCTACGATCGTTTCATCAAGGAGCAACTAGCAGGTGACGCCTTCGGCGAGGATCGTGCTACCGGATTCTTGGTGGGAGGTCCGATGGATACAGTGAAGAGTCCGGATATTGTGTTGACCAAGAATCAACGTGCCAACGAACTCAACGATATGATCGCCACCACCTGTACGGCTTTTCTCGGGCTCACTGTGGCGTGCGCGCGTTGCCACGATCACAAGTTCGACCCGATTGCACAAACAGATTACTACCAGATCCAAGCCATCTTTGCGGGAGTCCAACATGGGGACCGCGGAATCAAGCCGGATGATTATGAAGAGCGACTAACGAAGGCAGCCAAAATACGGAAGGATTTTGCACCGATTCTCAAGAAGCTGTCGCAGTACGAACCCGAAACGAACGCCGACCTTGTCTTGGTTGACGATAGCGAGCGGTACGCCGAAAGCGCATCGACGCCTCGAGTCGAAGCCCTGGTCGAACCGGGCGACGATGGGAAGAACTATGTGGACGGGGAGGCCCGTGGACAAAGGGGCGACCCTGGCGGCGAAAACCGGGTCGCGAACATCGGCCGGAAGTACACGCATTGGTCAGAGGGTGAAATCGCGGGTAAGGACCTGTTTGTTTGGAGGCCCAACCTTTCTGGAACTCACCGAGTTTGGCTCTCATGGGGTTGTGGTTGGGAGACTCGTTCGAAGGATGTGTCGTACCATATCGATCGGGATGGGGATTTAAGCACCACCGAGGATCGAGAGAGAATCGCCGGAATCGATCAGCGTTATTTCGCGGACGGCGCCGATACTCCATTCGGCCAGCCATTGTGGAGCGGTTTCCAAAATGCGGGAATTTATTCTTTCGAGAATGAAAACTGCTTGGTCCTCCAAGCGGGAAACTCCGACAATTCGGTATCCATCGATGTGGTGGCGTTCGAGAAAGTCCTTTCCGAAACAGAAGATTCGGAAGCGAACCCGGCCCGCGAGATCCGTTACCGTCCGCAAGTCTCACCGACCCTGAACGAGGAACGATTCGACCCTGTCCGAGCGAGTGCGGTACGGTTCAATATTTTAAGGACGAACACGTACGAACCCTGTATCGACGAATTAGAGGTTTACACGACCGGCCCGGATATTCGCAATGTGGCTCTTGCCTCGGCGGGAGCGGAGGCAACCGCTTCGGGGAGTTACGATGGAGGCGACATCCACAAACTCAAGCACATCAATGAAGGGGAATACGGCAACAGTCATAGTTGGATCAGCAGCGAGGTCGGAGGCGGTTGGGTGCAAATCGATTTCGCACAACCCTGGGAGATCGATCGAATCGTCTGGGCCAGAGATCGCGATGGAAACTATCAGGATCGTCTGGCTGTGGGGTATCGCATCGAAGTGATGACCGAGGATGGGCAGTGGAAGACAGTCGCATCCTCAGATGATCGAGCCCCGTACCATAAAGGCAACAGTGTCTCTGAGAACTATACATTTGCCGGACTGACACCGGAGGAGGCAGAGGATCTTCGTTCTCTCTTATCGGAGAAAAATGCTTTCGAGAATCGAATCCGAGATCTGGAAGAGATTCCCAAGGTTTATGCAGGAACTTTTAAAGACCCCGAGGATACTTTCTTGCTTCATCGCGGCGATCCCATGATGGAGCGCGAAAAAGTACATCCGGGGGGAATCGTGGCATTGGCAAATCTTCCTCTCCAACTCCCGGAAAACACCTCGGAGCAAGAGAGGCGCTTGGCGTTGGCGGAGTGGATCGCGAGCGAGGACAATCCATTGACCGCGCGTGTGATGGTCAATCGGGTTTGGCATTACCATTTCGGGAGGGGGCTTGTAGGGACACCGAGCGAGTTCGGAAACTTGGGTGTCGAACCGAGCCATCCGGAGCTGCTGGATTACCTCGCCAAACGGTTCGTAGATGAGGGGTGGAGCCTAAAGAAACTTCATAAGTGGATCTTGATGTCCGAAACATATCAACAATCGAGTGCACCGAGAGAGGATTGCCTGGTAGTCGATGCGAACTCGAAACTCCTATGGCGGTATCCACCGCATCGTCTTGAAGCAGAGCCGATCCGTGATTCGATTCTGATGATCAGCGGAAACTTGGATCTCGGTATGGGTGGGCCAGGGTATGATGCCTTTGAACCAAATACCAATTACGTTCATGTTTACCAGCCCAAACGTTCCTTCGGCCCGGAGGAATGGCGAAGAATGGTGTATCAATTCAAACCAAGGATGGAACAGGACGAGACATTCGGAGTTTTCGACTGTCCCGACGCAGCCCTTCCCGCTCCAAGGCGGACTCGGTCGACAACCCCGCTTCAGGCCTTAAATCTCCTCAATAGCCCTTTCATCCTGCAGCAGTGCGGAATTCTTTCCCAAGAATTAGTCGAGCACGCAGGACCTGAAGTCGCCGACCAGGTCGACCGTGCATTCCAACTCGCGTTCAGCCGTTCGCCCACCGATGCAGAGGTCGAAATGGCGGAAGAAGTGATCCGCGAACATGGGTTGCCCTTGTTTTGTCGGGCAATATTCAACGCGAATGAATTCTTGTATGTGAATTGAAAGGACTGTGCGGTCAGTTCCCTTCCCCCTGTGGTGGAGTCTGGTTGGGGTTTGAAAACAGTCGGGAAAGAAACGCAAGATTCTCTGGTGTGAAGTCCAAGCCCCGCGGCCGCGGACTTAAAGAGGACGATCCGCCGTATGCCGTCCCAGAGCGTTAACTCTGGGACGAGCATGCGGAAAACTTTTCTGGTTACGATCTATTCCCCTGAATCCGCCATGGTGAGATCCTCGTCGGCGTGGTAATAGTCGACATAGCCGATCAACATTTCATCCCATGTCTGTTCACCGAACCGAACTCGTTTGTTTGGGTTGGGATTGGCGGGATTCTTCTCCGAATTGTCATAGATGGCTTCGCACAGGATCTTGGTCCCCTTTGGCATCAACTTGGGCTGAGCCAGACGATATCCGTTTTGCCAATTGAAATCCCATTGCGGAACATGCAGGAGAATCTCTTGCTCTCCGGTGGGATAAGTGGCGGTATAAGTGAAAGATTTCCCCCGCAAGTGCATATGTGGCAGCAACTGTACCAGATAGGAATCTTGCTCGAAGGTAAATTTGGCAGTTTCCAGGTGACTCTCCGTATTCGCGGGAATTTTGATGCGTCGGTTGAAAACGCCCCGTGTGTGCATCTCTTTCTTAACGGGTTTGTCAGCAAAGATGAGGCCGATTTTGGAGCGGTCTTTCTCTACTGTCCCGGTCGGGGTGTAATGCATTTGAAACACCAAGGTCGATCCAGCGGGAAGGATCTTGCCGAACCCATCGTCGTAGACCGAGGGGGACTCTCCAGGCACCATGGATAAGAAATAACCATCGAGGCCTCCCTCGAAATCGGGTTCCTCCATTGGATGGCCCTTCGGATACTTAATAAAAATCAAAATGTGGTGGACGACGCTTGGGTTGCCGGCACGCACCTCGGCGGCCTTGATCCAACGGTCCTCCTCGAAATCGGTCTTGACTGCAAAGTACTGATAAGGAAGCGATCCACCAGAAGGGACATGACATTCGGTGGGCATTTCAAAAACCACATCAGGTTTTCCGATTCCCCATCCCTCAATAAACTTAACCGGCTGCGGAAGGTCTGCGGGATCACCCTCAGGCGCGCCGTTCTCGACCCATTTATTTATGAGCGCCAATTCGACTTTCGAAAGTCTCCGGTCATTTGCGAATGTTCCATGGTGAGGGTCGGCGAACCAAGGGGGCATCCGTTTTTCATTGACCACTTCGCGGACCATTCGAGCCCATCCCTTCGAGCTATCGTAATCCAAGAGTGAAAAAGGTCCAATTTCGCCGGGGCGATGGCAGCTGACACAATTCCTTTGGAAGACTCTCGAGATCTGGTTGGAATAAGTGACTTCTTCGCTTTCAACATCCAGGAAGTTCCGCCCGATGATACATCCAGGAGCATCGGTCTTTGCCAAACGGACAGGCTCGTTCTGAAGCACAGCTCCGAGTGCATCGACCAAATATTCTTGGGCTGCCTCATTCTTGTTCCATCCAATACCATATTGGGTATCGATACGCCCTTGGTAGCGGATAGCTTTCTTATTATCGACGACAAAGACTTCAGTTGTTCGCTCGGCGCCGAGCAGGTCAGCAATCTTGTTACCTTCATCCTTAATCGCCGGAAAAGTGATGCCGAACTTGTCGACTTCATCTTGTAGTTCTTCGAGGGTGTCCTGGGAATTCGAGTTGACCCAGAAGAACCGAACGCCGAGGGGTGAGTAGTCTTTGGAAAACTGTTCCAACTTCGGGGCATAGACATTGACCAGCGGGCACCCGATACCTGAAAACGCGAAAACTACTGATTTGGTCTCACCCTCACTTAAGAGTTTAGAAAGGTGATAGGAGTTACCCGATATATCCTCCCACTCGATATCGGGAAGGATTCGGTCCGCTGAATGTCCGGGGCTTGCAAGACCGGCAATAAGGGTGACAAGCAGGGTCAAAGATAGGGAACAACGTGCCATGAAACAACTTCCTCCTGAAATTTTTGTATGTCTTCTCATGGGTAATATACGAATTATCGGCGGTAAAGTTGTCATGAGGAAGTCAAGATTTGTTTAAGGGGGTCTACTAAACCTTTTAGCGATTGAGTGGATTGGACTCCGCAACCCAATGCGAGTGTTTGGATCTGACTCCCCTTTTGAACCGGTGAGAAAATTCTACCAGGTGAATTTGGGAGATTTCACTCCATTGAACGAATCCCCTCCACCTTGCTTCGCGCGAGGTAAATTGAGGTCCGTGCGGTAATGTAGAGATCCTTCCCGTCCGTTCCCCCGAAGCAACAGTTGGCGGGACCCTCCAAGGTGTCCAGGCGGCCGACGTAGTTTCCGTTCTCTTGGTAAACCCAGATCCCGCCTTTTCCGGTTGCCCAAATGTTGCCTTC
>JAJDBZ010000611.1 GCA_029261095.1 Candidatus Omnitrophota bacterium
CGTTCCAGTGATCGCCCCAACCAAACCAAGCATGGACCCGACCGAGATGTCGATTCCGCCCCCGCCGATCACGAAGGTTGCTCCCAGGGCTGCTATCGAAAGGATCGCAATCGAACTGAGGATATCGACAAAATTCCCGAAGTTCAAAAACATATCCGTTTCCAAAGTTCCCATGACTCCAACCATGAAAAGGAGCGCAATTCCGATGCCCGCTTCACGAAACCGTGAGAGGTCCCAGTTTGGGGTCACTGTCGAGGCGACTTCCTCTTTTTTCGCCGTGGCAGTTGGGAAGGCGGCCGTTGCGATTTCCTCCACCGAATTCTGTTTCGGATCGAACAATCCGGTTTTTCGACCTTCGCAGAAAACAGCGATCCGATCACTCATGGCCATCACTTCTGGAAGGTCCGATGAGATCATCAGTACCGCTTTGCCACGTTGGGCGAGTTCCCCAACGAGCTTGTGAATTTCCGCTTTGGCCCCGACATCGACACCCCGGGTGGGCTCGTCGAGGATCAACACATCCGGATCGGTTTCAAGCCACCGACCGAGCACGACTTTCTGCTGGTTGCCACCGGATAGGTTCGAAATGGGCGTTTCAGGAGATTCTGCTTTGACACGAGTTTGATCCATCACTCGCTGCGTCGCCGCTTTTTCTTCACTCCTTGAGACAAAGGTGAGGTGTGAGATCCTTCGGAGGACTGCCATGACGGAATTCTCTCGGACAGTCAGTTCTCGGAAAATGCCTTCCCGTAGGCGATCTTCGGGGAGGTAGGCCAATCCTTGGTTGAGGGCCTTTGCAGGTGACCCGGTCTCAAAGGGTTTCCCATTTAGGGTGACAGCGCCCGATTTCATTTTTCGAATCCCAAACAGCGTTTGGGCGAACTCAGATCTTCCCGCACCGACCAAACCATAGAGGCCCACGATTTCGCCCGCGTTAATTCTTAGATCAATCTCTTTGATTGCTGCATCGGCGTCAGTTAGGCCCTGGACCTCAAGGACAGTCGTACCCGGTTCAGTCTTCTTTTCTGGATATTCCTCCACCAAATCGCGCCCCACCATGGCGGATACCATTTCAGGGAGTGAGACTCGATCCCGCGGTCGTGTCCAAATGTGAGTTCCATCGCGCAGAACAGTGATGCGATCCGAGAGGTCGAGCACCTCCTCGAGACGATGGCTGACATAGACGATCGCGACCCCTCTTTCCCGGAGACACCGAATCTGTTCAAAGAGCGTTTTGCTTTCTTTTTCAGTCAGGGAGGCTGTCGGCTCATCCAGGAAAAGTATCTTCGCATCCTGATGTAGGGCAGAGGCGATCTGGGCAAGAACTCGCTGCGCGATTGAGAGCGATCCGGCGCGCGCGCGGACGGGGAACCGTTCGCCAATCTCGGAGAGTGCATCCTCCGCGAGGCGATAAGTCTCATTCCATTTCACCCATCCGAGCGGTCCTCTTGGAAGTCCGGACCCGAGCAGCATGTTCTCTGCCAAAGAGAGTTTAGCAAAGAGTTCCGCCTCTTGATGGACCACGGCTATTCCAGCCGCAATTGAATCGTGGGGATTGGAGAACCGCGAAGAAGTGCCTTGGACCACAATTGATCCCTGAGTCGGTTGATGAACGCCTGTTGCGATGTTGATGAGAGTGCTTTTACCGGCTCCGTTTTCTCCCACCAGTCCATGGATTTCCCCTTCTCGAACATCGAAGTCGATCCCGGAAAGGGCATGGATGCCACCGAAAGTTTTGTGGATTTCTTGTAGTTCGAGTAAGGGTGGGGATTGGGCTGATTCCATGAACCTACCCAATCTTCAATCGATTAGAGCCCTGCAGTTTTCCACTCCTCTTCTTTGAATCCGACAAGACCAAAGCCTTCGCCAAGAACAAACGGTCTCTTGACTAGATTCCCATTCGAGGCGAGGAGGTCGATCGCCTGGGTTTCAGACATTTTTGGGAGTTTGCTCTTGAGGTTCATTTCCTTGTAGTCGCCACCGGCGGTATTGAAGAGTCGACGAATCTCGCCATCGTAGTATTTCAGCATCTTCTTGAGTTCGGCCTTAGTTGGAGGTTGCTCGCGAACAGGAACTTCTTTGTAAGCCACCCCTTTTCCATCGAGATGCTTTAGCGCCTTTCGGCAGGTCCCGCATTTTGCGTAGGTGTATATCTTGAGCATCGAATCCGGACTCCCTGATGTTAAAACAGGTGTCCATCATTATGCGGAACTGATGCTTGAGTAAAGGTGAGGCACATCACCGATTTCGGGTAGAAGACAAACCCATCGGATACTAGATCGCAGAGGATTGGTTGATCGAGGTAGGCCCTTCTACTGTCACAAAGAAGGAAGGGGAGGGTCAACTTATCCATACACTTATTCACAAGTGAATAAGTGTGTTTGGCAGTTGACCTACTCATTGGCGCGGCACCTCATCCGCATATTTCGCAATCTATTGTGAATATTAGACTTAGGGCTTTCTTGACAACTGAGCACGAATGTTGCTATAAATTCGTGTAAGAATGCTGTTTTGTTTTAGCCCGATTGTCCGGGCGATTTGCTAGGTTCGTTGTTTTTGGACATTTTGTTTTGCGATTCTTACCAGAATCTATTATTTGTTTTTCCTTTCTTTGTTTGGACAGTTTGTGTTTTAATGTTTTTAGTGTTTGCGAAACCCGGTGCGGGCAGCACACCCGCGCCGGGTTCGAAACATTGGGATGACGGTCCGTCTGTTTGAACCGGATCAATAGTCCCCCCTCCCCTCCACATTGAATATTCGAATGTTCTCCATTGCTGCTTAGGCTCGGGGTCATCGCACCTTGCAAGTTGAACCCATTCCTGGAACATGTCTTTCAAGAAAGTGGTTTTCCGTGATTGAATTCTTGCAGGTAGGAGGTCCCCTTGGGATGAAGGAAGAGACAAAACCTTTTCGTTTCGAGGGTAGAGCGATTGCGTGGTATTACACCACCGGTCAACGGTTTGTTGAAATCGTGAAGGAGGGAACCATCCAATCTGATTCCGAGATGGATTTATCCCTGCCGGTTGTGTGGTTCTCGCTCAACCCGCAATGGGAGTGGACTGTTACGAACCATGTTCGTGACAAGGAAACTGGAAAGCGAGTCCTCGGCGACATGCAATCCACCTATGAGGACGGCCGCGGATTGGTTCGATTGGGTGTTTTTTTAGAGATCGCGCCACATACCTGGGAAGAATACAAAGCCAAACATTGCGACGCGGAGATGGCTTCCAGAATCGAGAAGACTTGCGAGCGAATGGGAGCCAACCCCCAGGAATGGCGCTATACCTACGATCCGGTTCCCATAGAAGATTGCGTTCTCCTTCATGTCTATGAGAACCAAGAATGGACGAATGTGGATATTGAGGAGACTCGGGAGTCGGTGGATTAGGGGGCGCGGTAAATCATGGGTATTCCATCGGCGGAGGGCCCGCCCAATTCGGCCACCTCATCCGGGGTCATCGCATAGTTTCGAAATTGGATGCTATTGACATACCCCGGAGCCGTGTTGCCGGTACGTTCGGTAAACAGGAGAATCCATTCGTTGCGTGTCCCATCAGCGATGGACCATCGGCCATCGGTTCTGTCCGGTAAGACTTGCGAACCGACAAGCTCACCATCAATGAACTTATACATCATCGGTTTCGCGGCGAGGCTGACCGCGCAGGCAATGCGGTGCCATTTGCCCGATTCGACCTGACCGTGGAAAATTCCATCGACACCCAATCCACCTGTCGCGGAGATCACCAATTCGGGAGCATCGGTGTTCTTGGGATTGGTGTTGTAAATGGCTTTCTGTTGCCCCTCTGTCTCCGGCGAGTAGTAGAGATCGAGCAAGAGAGTATATTCGTTGGTCCGCTCGCCCATATTGTATTTGGCATTTGAAAAAAGTCGGTATCCTGCTCCTGCACCGCAAGATGGAAATCGCATCACCGTGGGTTCCTTGCCCTCGAGGTCCGGGATACCCGCTTCACGAGTTGTCAGAAAATTATACTTCGCCTTTAGGTTGGCCCCGTATTCAGACAAAAATTGAATCGCTCTTCCTTTTTCCGCGTTTGAATTTTTTTCGGCGAAATTCCACTGGCCGGTAATTCCTCTCTCAAGCTGGACGGCCTCATGGACAGGAACAAAACTACCCTCTGCGGTGAACAATCGATCGGCCCAATAATCGCGTTTGAAGTCTTCTAACTCCTCACCAAGAGAAAGATGAACCTCCGGTGAAAACCCTTCTTCGGTATATGGGAACGCGGGAACCATCCGGAGTGTCTGCCAAGCTCCACCGATCACCAAGATTCGACCATCCGGACTGATCGCTTTGTGGCCATACAGCGCCTCGGTGATGGGCTGAAGGTTTTGAAGGTCCAGAATCTCGGTTCTCGTGAATAGTCGTCTGCCGTCCGGGCTCAATGCCATTTCGTAGGGGTGGTCCACATCGGAGGTTGCGTGACCAATCTTCTTCCCCGTTGCATGATCCCAGAGGATGATTTGTTTCTCATCGCCTCCCGAGACGAATCGGCGTCCATCGGGAAGAAATTTCACGGCGCGAACAGGCGTTCTCAGTCCCTCGTAAGATCGGATTCGATCTCCTGTTCGGGTTTCCCATTCGTATATCGCAGTACTTCCACCGGTGAGAAAAGAGTCACCATCGGGGGAAAATTCGATGGTGTCGACTTGACTATGGCCTGAGTCAATCGTTTCGATCACCTGATTCTTTAGAGTGTCCACCTGCACAATTGCGCCTCCTGATCCAGCAGCGACCAACTGGTTTACATCAGGATGAAATGCAATGGCGTGAACGAATTCTTGGTTGGCAGGAATCTCGCGTTGAATGCGCTCAGCGGCAATGTCCCAAAGGATCAGATCTCCTCCTCGAAGGCCCGCCGCCAAGAGGTCGCCACTAGGAGAAAATCGGACCGCTTGGACATCGTTGTCGAAGGGGATTTTCTTCAGCGGTTTTCCAGTTATCGTGTCCCATAACATGATGGTATTGTCGTTGCTTCCTGTGGCCAGAATCGTGCTATCCGGATGGAAATCCATGCAGGGAACAAAATCCTGATGGACGTCGGCTAGCGAAATCTCCATCGAGTCGTCAGGAGAAACAGGCCTTTGTCGAATAAGCCCATCCATCTCCAAGGTGAGATAATAGTTCCCGTCCGTTGTAAACTGGAATGACTTGAAAGTGGGTTGTCCACCACCAATGTTTCGCTGCCAATGGTTCAGGGTTGGACTGTAAGTTTCAATTCTTCGATTATTGGTCATGACACCGATGAATTCGCCATCGGAATGAATATCCATCGAGATGGGAGCACCCGTGGGTTGATGGTCGATCCCGGTAAACTGGAACGGATTCAGAGAACCCTCATAGATTCTGTCATTGCCCGCGGCGAGATAGATCCGATCTTTTTGGGAAGATATAACAACATCGTTGAAGTTAAATTCAGGATGCACAATCTCGCCAATCACCGAGTCGGATGAGAGATCGATAAGCTTCGATGTCCGGTCGATCCCGGCGGTCACAATCATTTGTCCATCGGGGGTGAATCGGAAATTTCCCAATGAATGGGTATGCCCTGTGTCGATACGGCGGGATTCGGTTCCCTCTAGGTCGTAAAGAAAGATATCGCCTTTCTCGTTGGTTGCCGCCAAGGTGCTCTCGACTGGAGAAAAGCTGTGGATCCCAACGAAATCTTCATGGACTTCAAAAGAGGTGATGGATTGGAAGGTTTCCAGGTTCCACAACCGCAGGTCGGTCCCGTTTGAAACCGCAAGGCGAGTTGAATCGTGGTTGATTGAGAAACATTTGATTGGATGATTTCCCATCTTGAGTCGAGTAAGGATCTCGCCCATCGGGAAGTCCCATATCTGGACATTTCCATACGCATCGCCGGTGACAAGAAAGCGTCCATTTCCATCGATTTCGAATTGGACAATTTTAGTGTCTTTCAACCCAAACGCTCGGTGATCCATGTTGGTCAAATAAACCAGACGACCCCACTCCCAGCCTCTGAATCTCTCCGGGCAGTCAAAGAGAATACGACGCGCCTCGATCGGATCGTCCTCGAGGATTCGTTCCGCTTTTTTAATCTGGGAATAATACAACATTCGCACCGCGATCTCCCGTTCAGTCTCCGCTCGCCAGAGTCCGAATCCAAGAGCGACCACCAGCAGGATCGCGACCCCCGCGATGGTGCTAACCAACCGGAATTTTCTCTTCCTCCGAAATTCGGTCGCGATCGACTCTTCTCGTTGATGGTGTTCCTGACGTCTCTCCGGGA
>JAJDBZ010000612.1 GCA_029261095.1 Candidatus Omnitrophota bacterium
GAAAACGGAGTCAAGTCCGAGGGCGACTTGTTTACCATTCAGAAATTTGACCCCTGAGCCCGCAATCTCCCCGATTCGTCTAGAGTTACCGTTGGACAATACAGGCGTGGCTCGCCACGTCTCCACCAGTTGATGTCGCCAGATTCCATTTCGGTAAAGTGATAGTCGTAAACGAGCGCTCGAATATATTTCGGAGGTTCGGTCGAAAAGGGATTGCTTTCCAGCAGGCGCGCGACCTCTTCTCTTCCCTGCAATAGACCGGTGACAAACGAGAGGAACCATTGGTTTCTTGAAGAGCGCACATCTCCCAGGGCAGCAAACCACATCTGCCAATCCAACCTGGGTTGGTGTGGCGCGTTCCATTTGGGGGCTCGGTTTAAATCCCCAGGTTTGTATATGAATTCATAATCCTGCCATGTCTCGCCAACCTTACTTCCCTGGACAATGATCTCGGGCCGACTTGTGGTCATGTTCGCGAAGAGACCATAGCTATTGAAAGACCGGAACGGCGCTATTGCTGAATCCATTTCCGAGATCGGTTTGAGGAATGAGGGAGGAACATAGAGGGTGCCGATCAGTTGGTAACTTGCAAGAAGTAGGAAGAGCGCGAACAAACACTTGGAAAAGATCAACCGTGTCCACCGGTAGACCTGTCGATCGGGTGATAGAATTTCTAGGCGACAAGACCAACCCCTGAGGAACCCGCTGAACAGACGGTCATCGATTAGTAGAAGACACAGGGCAACCGCGAGAAGATTAAAGAAGCAATAATTTCCGGTTGTCAGGATAAGAATTTGTAGGAAGACTAGAATAGCACTTGCGGTACGGCGGCAGATGGCTGGACCGAATACGAAAAAGGGAATGACGAGTTGGATCAACAACGTCACTCCGACCGAGGTCTTATCGAACCATTCCGGCAGTTGGTGAGCATACCAAGAGAAAACTGTTGGGAGTGGCTGAGTCTCATAATGAAAGTTCATCGCCGTGAGGTTGGCCCAGGTGTTCTCACCCTGTCCTTCCGGACGCAGCTTGACATAACCCGATGAAAACATGAGGCGGAAAAGAAGAAACCGGTAAAGCCACAGCACCCAAACTCTCGGCTTCCATCCATTTTTCAGAGTGGGCAACACTCTCATAGGTGGAAGGAAGACCGCCAATAGCCCGACTTCCAGGAGCAGGTTGTCCCACTGAAATCCAAAGAAAGTCCCCGCGACACTGGTGAATGAAAGATAGAGAACCCAAAGGACCAGAGCGGTCAAAGGCGGCAGAATCGCCGCCATTAGTAAAACGGAGAAGAGACATCCCAAGATGCATCCGACATGCAGCGCCAGGTCATTAGCCCCAAAAAAAAACGCTGAGGGCGCTTTCCAGATCGCCGCCGAAAAGATTCTCCCTTCGAAGTGATTACGGACCGCCTCGACATATTCCGCCGCTGGCAGGATGCCATTCGAACCGATCAAGCCATCAAGTTGAACCCAAAGTGAAACGAAGGCCGAAAGGTAGATGAACCCGAGGAGGCGGAGAAACCAAAGAGAAGCGAAGCAGAACGTGTCGTCCGTCTTCCAACCCACCCTCGAAGGGGGTGGGTTTCGTGTGTGTAGCGACACGGTTTCAACCTGTCGCGGCTCGGATGGGTTCTTCCCTTTTTGTCGCTCTGGTTGCAGTTCCATCGATACACCGAAGTCCGCAACGAGTTAAAACTCGTTGCCACTCACACTAAGTCCGTGCCCTTCGAGTACGGACTCAAAAGACTTACTTGATAGCCGCGATTTCCGCCGCAGATTCCAGGATATATGTGGGCTTCTCCGGCCAGGCCATTGACTGCTCCAGTGTAGTGACCCCCGAGAGCACCAAGGCGGTGCCCATCCCGGCACGTTTCCCCATTCTCATGTCGGTTTCCAGGCGATCTCCTGTCAGAAGAACTTTTTCCGCAGGTTCAGCGATATCTTCGAGTATGACTTGTAACATGATGTCGGAGGGTTTCCCAACCACAGTGTCGATCTTCCTGCCAGAGCAGGCTTCGACCGCCGCGATGTTGGCTCCACAATCGGGGATGACTCCATTGTCTACGGGACAAGTGTTGTCAGGATTGGTAGCGACAATTGGCACTCCGCGACGAGCGGCGATCATCGATTCATAGAGTTTCAAATAGTGAAAATTTCGGTCGAAGGAAAGAAGAAGGAGATCGCACTCCTCACCCGAATTGACTATGGGGAATCCACCCTCGACAAGTTCCGATATCAGGGGCCCCTCGCCGCAGACATAGAGTTTGGCTCCGGGATAATGGTCGGTCAGGTACCGGACAGTGACTGTCGTCGAGTTCATCACCTCTTCATCACTGGCTTCGATTCCAAACCCGCGTAGTTTTTTGGCGTAATCCCCTCGCGATTGGAGAGGCTTGTTGGAAAGGAAACGGATTTTCTTTTTTGCGCGCCTCAGTTCGGCCAGCATAAGATCGACATCGGGGATCAGATTGGGTCCCAGATAGAGGGTCCCATCCAAATCAAAAACATAACCAGAATAATCAAGTAACCCAGGAACGGTCATACCGGGATGATGAATCCCAACCCAAGGCCGATCAGGATGAGGCCAAGCAGGAGGAAGACCACCCGGCCCGAGTCGAGTACCGGCTTGTACGGGAGGTAATGGTCCGGTTGGGGGGGATAGTAGTGACCCTCATAGATGGTCCGGTGGACCGAAAACGGTCCTACTTGCACCATATCGTCGTGGTGGTAAACATTGTTGGTCTCGACACAGAGACGGTCCCCCGGTTTGCCGGGATCATCATACGAACCGAAAAGAGAGCCTTCGCGCTGCCATATTTCGATGTCCGGATCCATTTTAGTCATTCTTCCCACCTATAACGAAAGAGAAAACCTCAAAAAACTGGTCCATGAAATCCGAGAACTGAAGATCCCCGGCCTCGAAATTCTTGTGGTCGACGATCAAAGTCCGGATGGGACTTGGGCAGTCGCCGATCAACTCTCCAGCGATTTCAAGGATGTTCATGTTATACACCGGAAACCCCCTCGTGGTCGAGGACTGGCGGGAATCGAAGGATTTCGCTGGGCGCGGGACCAGGGATATGACCTCACGTTCGAAATGGACGCCGATTTCTCGCACCCCCCCCGGTTCATCCCCGATCTTTTGGAACCATTCGAAAAAGAACCCGACCTCGATCTTGTCATCGGTTCACGGTATATCCCGGATGGGAAGATCGAGGGATGGCCGATCTGGCGACATTGGAATAGCGCTGTTGCGAACAGGATGGCCAAGACAGTCCTGCGCCTCTCTCCTAAGGACTGCACCTCTGGGTATCGTTGTTTCTCAGGCAGGGCATTGAAGACTCTCGCTTGGGAGAAGATGATCGCAACGGGCCCGGTCATCGTGGAGGAGATCCTCTATCACTTCGAACGAGCCAACCTCAAGTTCACCGAGGTTCCGATCACCTTTGTCGAACGTACCGAAGGCACTTCGAAGGTTAACATTGGAGTCATTTTGAGGTGGATTAAGGAACTCTTCCGGATCAAAAAGAACTATCGGTGATCACCTCTTCCACCCTCGCGTCCCTACAGGGGGATTGTAATACCCTTTTCGAATCTTCGGGAAATGAGAATGCACCTTCTCGATGGTCCACCGCATACCGAGTGGGGTTTCCTCGTTTTCCTCACCCAATAAATCGAGATAGGCCTCAGGATCGATGTTCAGGTTACGCCATTGGATCATCGAGAGCCCGGTGTCGAAGGCCATTTCGAGTAAGGCGCGGAGTTCTTCCTGGTTGTCTGTGACTCCGGGAAAGACGAGGTAATTGATCGAGGACCATTTCTCCATTGCGCGAGCCAAACTCAAGGATTCGATGACATGGCTCAATTCATAGTCGACCGGTTTGTAGTAGGCATTGTATCGGGATTCGATCGGGCTATTCAGAGAAACGCGGATGGAATCGAGTCCCGCCTTAAACAGTTTTCGAATGACATCGGGTTTAGAACCATTGGTGTTCAGGTTGATCGTCCCTTTTTGAGTTCGCTCACGAATTTTTCGGCAGGCTTCTTCAAGGAGTTCCGGATTGCTGAGTGGTTCTCCCTCGCACCCCTGCCCGAAACTGGCTACCGGTTTTGGTGCAAACTCTAGATGGGGAATCGCAATCTCCAAGATCTCATCCACGTTCGGAATAAAATCGAGACGATACTGCGATTCATGGAAGCCCCCCTGTTTCGGTTGTTTGCTGATGCATCCGAAACAGCGCGAGTTACAGGTGGCCGAACTGGGGAGCGGCATCTCCCACCGACCCAGGGCAAAATTTCGCGCGGCCGGGCAGTTGTAGGTGAGTACGCAATTCCGCATGAGGTGCTGAGCCAGACGGTTGTGCTCCATCTCGGCGATCATTTCGAAGGTCGAGGCATGGACCTCTTCGGGGTCGAATTGTTCGCAGTCCTGACGATTATCCGAATCGACTCTCTCGACCGGTACCACGAAATCTCCCTCCCCCCAGGCAACGGCACAATAAGCATAGAGTGGCAGATCGGGAGCGTCCTCATGGGTTTCAAAAACCGAATGATAGTGAATGGTATGCGCCGGAGCGACAAAAGCGGAGACCGCGCTCACCGCGACTCCCTCGTATTCCTCAACCACGATTCGTTCCCCGGTGCGACGGTCATACCCCACCGGCTTCCTCCCGGGCATCAGGTAAAGATCGCTCCCAGCCGGCATCTCCACCCACTCCCGCAGCTCCGGCACTGTCTCATGCCCCCCCCACCGCACCGCCGCCGCGATTTCCGGGATATCCACCATCTCCCCATCGGG
>JAJDBZ010000613.1 GCA_029261095.1 Candidatus Omnitrophota bacterium
CGATCGGACAACAACCTCAGCCACAACCGATTTCCACTCCGACACCCCAGAAGAAACCTGTCCTAGCGGTCACTCTCGGCGATGCTTCCGGCATCGGTCCTGAAATGTGCATTCACCTTCTCGCGCGCGCCGAAACCGAAATACTCCCCTATCATGTCGCGGTCATCGGAGATATTGAAACGATCCTCAGAGTCTCCGCCGATATCAAGAAACCGATTCGTCCCAATGTCGTCGTCCAAGAAGATTTCGAAAACGCCGCCGACCCCCATTCGGTTGTGGAGCCGCAGGGTTCGATGGTAATCGACACCCAATGGTTGAAAGAGAAGGATTTCGTGCCGGGCACAGTGCAAAAGGTTTGTGGCTTGGCCGCCGGGGAGTTTATTCGATACGCGGTGAATGGCGTTCTTCGGAGGTGGTTCGATGGAATCTTGACCGCCCCCATCAACAAAGAAACTCTCCATCTCGGAGGTTTCGATTTTCCTGGTCACACCGAAATGCTCGCCTCCCTCGCGAACGTTTCTGGCCAGGAGGCGATGCTCCTCTTCAGCGAACGGATTTCAGTGGGATTCGCAACTCTGCATACCTCGCTCGCCAAGGCCTGCCACTCTCTGCGCGCAAGCGAGATCGAGAGAGTTGGTCAACTGATGGAGCGAACACTCAAGACCTTATACCAGCGCCCGATCCGATTGGGGGTCCTCGCGCTCAATCCCCATGCCGGAGAGGGCGGTCTTTTTGGAAACGAGGAGAGGGAAATTGTTCAGCCCGCCATCGACCGGTTGGTAGAGTCAGGAGTCATGGCCGATGGACCCTTGGTGCCGGATGCTGTTTTCGTCCCCAACATTATCCACCGATTCGATGGATTCGTTTGCATGTACCATGACCAAGGATCGATCCCTTTCAAGATGCTCTCGTTCGAGGATGGAGTGAACCTGACCATGGGTCTGCCCTTCGTCCGAACCAGTCCGGATCATGGCACCGCATTTGACATCGCATGGCAGGGGGTCGCCTCGCCCTCGAGTTTCTTCGCAGCCGCCGATTTGGCCGGAAGGCTGATGGTGGGCGATGGAAAATAGGTTTCGCCTCCTCATCGTTGCGGGATGGTGTTTGTTGATCGCATTTGCGGCAATGGGTGTCTACGGTCCCCAGGTCTTTTCCGAGTTAGGGTTTCTTTCACTCATTGGCGGGGGATCGGACACACCCTACCTTTGGATCTCAATGGCCTGGATGGCTGTTCAAGTCGTCGTCCTATCCGCTCTCATCCTATCGGTTTACAAGATCGCGAAACTGGATCGTCGAATTCCCTCAATCGAATTCCTTCTGATTTGTTGGCCATCGGCGTGCGGGTTAACTGTATCGGTTAAGAGAGCGTGGTTCTCCACTCAGGGAAGCGATTGGGTTTCCATCCTCGAGCCCGCGCTGGTTTCTGTGGCCATCCCATTGCTGCTGACATTAACCGGTTTCTGTTTCTTAAGGGTCTTGCCGACATCGGCCGATCCGTCGAAAGGAGAAACAGTAGAACCCCTAGAGACTTTACTGATCGCCAACATCGTTGGGGCCGCCTTCCTCTCGTTCCTTCTCTTTCTCCTTGCACTCCTCGGTTTCTGGAGGCCGATTCACCTCGCTTGGGTGAGCCTGCTGATACTCACCCTCGGTACTGTCGTATCGATTCGAAAGTTCAAAGTGGATGGCGATTCCGGTCAGACCCCAGCCGCGTCCTCTTACCGAACCTGGAATCTTCAAACCGTCTTCATGAATCCCTCGACCTATGCTTGGGGGCTCACTCTCCTTCTTTTGTTTGGCATCTTCCACCTCTGTTGGCTGCCTCCCGATGACTCCGATGAACTCCGTTATCATCTGACACTTCCCAAGAGGTATCTCGAGGCGGGCGGATTTGTCGTTCTTCCCGATCAGTTGTTCTCTTATTTTCCGACCGGGATGGAGATGTTGATGGGGATCCCCCTCTCGCTTGAAGGTTGGAGGGACGAGGCCTCGCGCCAGGGGTTGGTGAGTGGGGGTAAATTCGTCCATGCATGGATGGCCTTTCTTTGTGTCGGTTTGCTTTGGGTCTGGATTCGAGACTTGAAGAAGGAGCAGGATAGGATGGACATCGAGTCCGTCTTGCCCCTCCTCTTTCTATCCATCCCCTTTGTTCCAGTTCTGGCATCTTGGGCTTTTGTCGATTTCGGATCCTCTTTGGGCTGGATTGCATCCGGCTACTTCGGATGGCGATACTTTTATCGCGGCGCCTCCAAACAGGATCTCCTCATGGCCGGGATTTCATTGGGATGGTCCCTCCAGGTGAAATACACAGGACTCGCCTGGTGTTTCGTTTATGGGATTGCTTGGTTTCTTTTAGTCGTATCCATGAAACGGAACCTCTTATCGATGGTTCCGATCGTTTTCATCCCCCTACTCCTTTTTTCGCCGTGGTTGCTGAACAATCTGGTGCTTACCGGTAACCCGTTCGCGCCTCTTCTTTCCGGGATGTTTGGGTTCGGATTCGATCCCGTTCAAAAAGCTTTTTACGATTGGCACGCTGGGATGAAAGGGGATCTCAGCGGGTTTCGAAATTTGGGAGTGATCGAGAAGGTCATCGACCTCTTCCTCCTCCCCTTTCGGGCGGCATGCGATCCCTCGAAATTCGAAAACAACCCCATCGGAGGGCTCATCATCTTCTCCTTCCCCTGTTTCGTTTTTGGTTTATGGTCAAAAACCAAAGGCATCCGTTGGATTGGGGGATTGGCCTTTGGTGCCTTTCTCCTTTGGGGTCTCACTTACCGCGATCCACGTTTCGCCATTCCCTTGTGGGGGTATTACTTCCTCATTGCCCTGCTGGGGTGGTCACAAACTTTAGAGGGCATCAGGGAGCGATTCCGAGGACGAGTTTTTGGGGGCCTTGTTCTATTGCTGATTTTTTTGGGTCTCTCTCAATCGGAAGAACTCCTAAAAAGGTGTTACGCTTATGGCCCCGTAATCGTTCACCGGATCAACCCCGAGGATTATCTCGCGCGAAGACTGCCCGCCATGCGGGCGACCCGTGAAGTGGAGCGACTGCGAAGTGGAGAAGAGAGCAAACCCAATCTCCTGCTGCTCGGACAAGAACAATCTTACTATTTCGATTCTCCGGTCCGGGGCACCGATTACTTCGATGGCCCCTTCCTGGCTAATGTCGCTCGGGAGGCGACAAGCGTCGAGGCAATTTCGCAAAACATCAGGGAGCAGGGCATCGACTGGGTCTTCATCAACCGTGAGACTCTCGAAACGCATCCCGCCAATGTGGTCCGAGGCTTATGGTTCACAGCCGATCCCGAGAAGGCGGTTCAAGCAATCGAACGGATCGGAGCGGGTGAACAGCCCTCGCTCACGCTTGACGACGGAAACAAGATCCCGGCCTTTCGACGGATGCACACCTGGCTCATCCGCCATCCCGGGTTCAAGGAAGTTCCTCTCCAGTCGACAGTCGGAAAGGATCGTCCGCTGTCCGAGATCTACCGACAATGGATGGAGTGGCCCGAGATGAAGGGGGTCTCTGTCGATGATCTCCCGAGAACCTCTTATTCCCTATTGGTTTGGGAAGGGGTGGAAGACTGACCTATGTCCGAAAAAACTCTCCAACTCGTTTTCGATCCCGCACTCCGCTATGACCCTTTCGATGCCACCCGAACCGTTGTCTGCGTTCAACAAACCACGGATCAGACCCTGCCGGGCGAATCGCTCAAAGAGTTTTGCGGTCCTTCTTACGCCTCGCTGGGGCGGGAAGTCGGACTTTGGTGGTATCGACGGTTCACCACCCCTGGAAGAGAAGTGAAGGCTTTGCACGATCTCTTCCGGTGGAAGGACTTAAGCGCCCTCTGGTTCACACGCAATCTTTTTCTTTATGAAGATTACGGTATTTTCGCGACTTCGCTTTCGGTGGCGCGCTCTCTCGAACTCTTCGATGCGGGTGAAATCGGGAAAGTTCGGATCATTGGGAACCGACCCGATCTGGAGGAGGTTTTTGCTCTCGCGGGTTTCCCTTGTGAGGTGGTTCACACGACTTCCCCGAAGGCAAGCCGGTCGAACCTGTTTTCCAAATCCGTCGAAAAAATTCGCGGGCTTTATAGGCGTTTCTATTTAAGCCGACGGTTCCAGAAAGAGTTTGCGGAAAATCATCGATCCGGCCAGGCCGACACCCTTCTCTACTCGGTGGTCCAAGGAGAATGGAACCCCTCCGGTCACCGTTATCTGCAAGACACGATCGATGAACTGATGGAGATGGAGGAAATCGATTCGGTCCGGCCGATTGTTTATGGCATCCCTCCCGCCTTCGAGGATGACCGCGAATGGTCCGAATTCCTCGATTACTCTCTTCGAAAGAGAGGCGGGGTTTATCCCATGGCGGACCTCCCCATTTCCGAGTTCCGAGCGATTCGCGGTTGGGTCGCGGAAAGGATGATGGAGTTTCAACAATGGAGGGCAGAGGCGCCCGAGGCATTTAAGGGGTTCCGCGATTGGGATTTCTCGCCGCTCATCCAGTATGGTCTCGCGGATCTTGCCGGTCAGTTGGAACGCGGGTTGTCAATGGCGGTGGCGATCCAGAAATGCTTGGAGCGTATCCGCCCCAAAGGTCTTCTCATCAAAGATGAGGTCTACCCGCATGGCCGCATCCTGACTGCGGCGGCACGATGGGCGGGGGTGCCCACCTTCTCGCTCCAACACGGTTCCATCTATCCGACCCACTGGTGTTATCTGATCGACCCTGAAGCCACTGGCCTGGCGCAACCCCCACTCCCCGATGGGTTCGGAGTCTATGGGTCCGCCATTGCCGATCTATTGGCCGACCGCAACGGTTTTCCCCGCGATATTCTGAAAGTGGTTGGCGCCCGAAGGTTTCAGGAACTCGACAGAATGACCCCCTCCCAGGAGTTTTCCGATCTGAAAGCCGAGGGGAAGCCGCTCATCCTGGTCGCGGGGCAACTCCACCAGGATATGCCAAAGGTCTATTCCTGGTTGTTCACCCTGGCCGAACGGTCCCCACAATTGAATTTTGTGTTCAAACCCCACCCCCGGGATCGCGAGGGGGTGGAAGCGGTCCAGTCGAAGTGTACGGAGCTGTCCAACTCCCGGATGTTCCAAGGACCGATTGGTGATATTCTTCCTGCCTGCGACTTGGTGGTCTCTTGTCATTCCACAGTGTTACTCGAGGCGGTTTGGCTCGGAATCGGAGGGATCTCGGTTCTCGTTTCGGATGAACCCGCAGACGATTGGCGTGAGAAGGCAGGATTGATCAAGGTCGTAAGGTCGATAGAAGACTTGGAAAGGAACTTCACCGCGCTTACGGAGGGAACCCTGTTTTCGGATGGGGACCGTGATGCCGCGGAAGTCTATTTGGAGGAGTACCTCGGGTTGTCCTTTGTGAAGGACCGTTCGATACTTCGCGGGATTTTTTAGGGGATTGTTGGGATGGCTGAAGAGATTTCGATGGAACCCCGGTCGGCCATGGAGGCTGTCCGGGATGGACTCAAGTGCTCCACTGTGGAAGCCGGGTTCGCCACTGTTCATGTGGCGCTCACCCAAGGGATTTTTCTGACCAATTATGTGCTCTATCTGGGGGCCACCAACCTCCAGTGCGGCATCATCGAATCCTTTCCCTTTCTTCTTCAGTTCTGCGCTTTCCTGGCTCCCGCCTTCGTTCGCAAGCTCAAAGCCCGTAAACCGGTCGCTCTCTATTTTTCCTTCACCTACCGATTCGCCTGGGTGATCCTCATCTGGTTGCTCTACACCGATCTGTTTCCAGGGCAGCGGGTCTATCTGATGATGCTGACTCTCCTTTTTTCCAATGTCTGCATTGTCATCGCCGCCAATGCCTATTTCTCCTGGATGGCGGATCTGGTCCCTCCCACTATTCGGGGGTCTTATTACGGACGGAGAAACACGTACCTCGGGTTCACTTCAATGACAACTCTGTTTATCGGATCGCAAGTGCTTTCGTACTTTGGCGACCGGGGGAATATGGAACTCGGGTTCACCATCTGTTTCTCGGTGGCTGTTGTCTCGGCTCTGGTCTCGTCGTTCTGGTTGAACCGTCAGTACGAGCCGATGGTCGAGCCGGTTCCTAGTCTGACCATCAACAAGATCCGCGCCATGGTCAGAGACAGCCCGCTGCTGAAGAAGTACATGGTTTTTTACACGGTCTGGCAATTCGGACTGGGAGCGGGCGCGGCGTTTTTCGGGATCTACATGGTCAAAGTGCTCGAGATGACCCCGGCCCAGATGGGGTATCAAGCCCTGCTCGCCAGTGTCGCCTCGATCGCGGGGAGTTATTACTGGGGCCGGGCGCGCGACCGTGTGGGGGACAGCCCGATCCTCCTGGCCAGCGGGATCCTGATCGCCATCAACGCCGCGATCTGGATCTTTCCACAACCGGGGAGTCTGTGGTCGATCTGGGTACTCAGTCTCATCGCTGGTTTTAACTGGGCGGGCTTCAACATTGTGGCGTTTTCCTGGCCGCAGAAATTCTGTCCACGCAAAGACAATTTTTATGTTTCCGCGCTGATCGGTCTCTTCTCGGGTCCGGCCTTTCTGATCGGTTCCCTAACCGGAGGGGTGCTGACCACCTATCTCCCCCTGGTCCTGTTTCAAGTCGGAAGCTTTGAATTCCTGCACTACCACCTGGTTTTCATCTTGACCGCGTTGTTCCGAGCGATTGCGATCCTCTTCATGACCCAGTGGTCGAAACCCCATGTCCGTACCCCCCGGAGTCTCTCCCGATGTCTGGTGGACTGCTTCAAGGCGATGCCTACCCGACCCTCAAAGTGACAGCCCTGTGTCGCCATTGTTACAATAAATTTTAGGTCGGTTCTTTATTGACTGGGATGGAAAGTTTCTCTACAATCTCCTCATTAAATCATTTCAATCCAGGGGTGCGGAAAACATGAAGCGGTTTGCTCTCTACTTGTTGCTGGTAATTGCGGTTGGTGGGACAGGTTCTTGGTCTAACGATTTCATCCTTTACAGCCACCTGAATGTTAATCTGTTTCGATATGATGGTGAGACGGGGGACAGGATCCTACAGTTTCTAGAACCGGAAAGTTTTGGTGATCTTCTCGGTTTGGCGCGCGGAGCGGATGGCCTGCTATACGCTTCCTCCGCCGGCTTCGATCGGATTCATCGATTCGATATCTCCAGTGGGCAATATATCAACCGGGTCTACGATGGACCAGAACTATCCGGACCCACAAGAATAACTGTCGGGCCGGATAACCTAATTTACGCGAGCAACAGGCTTGGCAACTCGATTGCCAGAATTGATCCGGATACCGATACCTTCGTCGATTTCTTTGTGCCCTCTTCTTCGGGCATCCTTGACTCACCACGTTCATTGGTCTTTGGACCGGATGGCGATCTCTATGTTGCAAACGATGGAGACGACAGCATCAAGCGATTTGATGGAGTGACGGGGGATTTTATCGATACTTTTGTTTCATCAGGAAGCGGGGGCCTCGATTTTCCCGGGGGGATACTTTTCGGGGCGGATCAAAATCTTTATGTATGTTCACGCAACACGAACAATATTTTGAGATACTCCGGGCGGGATGGAAGTTTTTTAGAAGTTTTTATCGATTCTGCCGGGAATAGCCTAGACGGTCCGATATACATGGACACAGGACCGGAGGGTGACTTCTTCGTATGTAGCCTTAATAACGACTCGGTTCTTCAGTTCGATTGGGCAACCGGTGATTTTGTCAGGACCGTGATTCCTACTGGAACTTCCGGAATCGATGGACCCGCCACGATTCTGTTTCTTGATACGCCGATTCCAGCGAGCAACGAAAATTGGAGTCTTTACGAATAGCAGGAGTTGTTGAGATAAGAGGCTGATTTCCGAAGGGGGAGTCCAAATGTATTTAAAATGTTTAAAGACAATACTCACTCAGATTCTCATGCTTGGTATGGCAACCTTGTATACCACACCATTGACGGCGCAGCCCTATGATCTCCTCGTCTACAGTCATCACACGCCACGTATTCTTAGGTTTAACGGCCAAACAGGTCAGTACATTAATGGTTTCGAACAGCCAAATCCTGTGTGGGACTATATTGGAATGGCATACGGTCCAGATGGTTTTCTGTATGTAACCACTGCAACCGCAGACAAGTTGTACCGGTTCGACACAAATTCGGGGAAGGTCGTTAAGACGATTCACACAGGTTTTCCCTTCGATCATCCATTCCGGATGAATTTTGGGCCTGATGGTCTTCTATATTTTTCAAATAGGGACGGAAACTCAGTCGTAAGAATGAATGTTGCCACAGAAGAAACGCCCGAAGTTTTTGTGGAACCGAACAGTGGTGGGTTGAATGAACCACGCGGTCTTACCTTTGGACCAGATAACAACCTTTACGTCGCGGGAAGGACACGTTCCAATATCTTAAGATTTGATGGCCAATCCGGTGAGTTCATCGATGAGTTCGTGACCTCGCAATCAGGTGGGCTCGATTGGCCGAGAGCCATTGAATTTGGACCAGATGGAAATCTATTCGTCTGTAATTACAACGGCGAGAACATATTGAAATTCGATGGTCAATCTGGGGAGTTCCATTCGGTTTTTGTGGCAACAGGCCAAGGCGGACTCAAACTCCCGCTGTGGATGACTTTTGGTCCTGACCAAAATCTTTATGTGGGCAACGGGGGAAACACAGACACGGTATTGAGATTTGACGGACAGACAGGCGAATTCATCGATACCTTTATTTCTGCCCACTCCGGGGGGTTGAACGAGGCAGTAGAACTTGAGTTTGTACACGCCGCTCCTCGTCATGATCCACCTACGAAACCCACGGTAACCATTGTTCCAGAGAACCCAACCACTACTGATGATTTGTTATGTATTGCCAGCGGAAGTGAGGCTTCCACGGGAGAGATCGAATACCTGTACAGTTGGCACGTCAATGGATCATTGATTTTCGAGGTCACAGGTGATCTGCTCGATTCTTCATTCACCTCACGCGGGGATAAAGTTTCTTGTTTGGTCATACCCACTGATGGAATATTCACCGGACCACCCGCAAGTTCATCGGTTTGTATTAGGAACACTCCACCACCCGCTCCCGTCTTTCGATTGCTTCCTGAGAACCCTTCTCCTTCCAACAAAGATGGCCTAGCCGTTTGGATCGATCACCAAGACCCTGACGCAGATGGAGACTCTATCCTTTACGTTTTCGAATGGTTTGAATCTTCCAATGGGACAGATTGGAATAGGAGGCCAGAGATTAGCGGTACTCTACCCCCGCCAGTATATTCTTCGGGCGAACCTGAAATTTCCCATCTCTATACACAAGTCGGTGACAGATGGCGGGTGGATGTGACCGCATGGGATGGCGTTGAATCTGAAACTGATTTTGGATGCACAGAGAGTTCATCTAAACTGCGTCCGAGCGGAAGCCCAGTTTTAAACGTGGTGAGTGACGAGACGAGTGTGATTCCAGATCTAGATGGCGATGGCCATGTTCTCGAATCGGATCTCATTATCCTCAAGGGTGCCTGGAAGAAGGATCGATCTGAATTGGATCCAGACTTAGCGGATATGTTTTTCGAGAGAGGCGTGGATACAGACGCTACCATCGGATTGGATCAATTGATCGAACTTGCCATCAAGAATTGGCAAAAATGAATCCCTCAATAATTCACCAAAGATCCTAAGCCCATGGAGGCCGCAATTCCCTTCAGGATATTCGATTGGAGTTTGTGGTCGTGAAATAGGTTTCCCGGCGAATGTGAAGCAGCGATGAATGCATGCTTTAATGAGGAGATAGGCTTCGCGTTCATCCGGTTTAGTGTTGACAAGCGAGTATGGTAGAATGCCATTTTCGCGGACAGCGGCGTAGCCGGAATCGTGTTTCTCAGCTCTGTCAGTTCTTCAAGCCGATTATTCTCTTCTTGAGTAAAATGCCTTGGCTCCCCTTTTTTAGTCCGTTCATGGGCATTGGCAATCATTTGGGTTATCTCACGTTGAATCATTGTTCCTGCACTACTAATCGATGTGGGCAGCAATCGGATCACATATTCGATATCAGGAAGACAGGCAATGGTGCCGACTAATCCAGCACGTGCAATAAAATCCATATCCCCGCAGTAGCACATTCGGTCATTATAGGATCCGATTTCATCAATCAGTGAGGCCTTGAATAGAATCGTTCCGGGCACGAACGGCGCCATCGTTTGCGCAATCCTTGAACTTACAGCGTGGGGAATCGGGTTAGAAGTGTCGTAGGACTCTGGGTCCCGCCGCGGCAACCTCACCGTGTCTTCCATGTCGCATTCGTAGGTCTTCGTGCCCACCAGAACGACCTCGGGATGGTCCTCTAAATACTTGATCTGTTTCTCGAACTTGGTGGGGAGGATGAGATCGTCGGCGTCCATGTTCGCCAGGTACTCTCCCCGCGCTTCGGCGATCGCCCGGTTACGCGCAGGGTAACACCCCTGGTTCTCCTGATGGATCAGTCGAATACGGGGGTCGTCGAACGATTCCAACACCGACGCCGTCCCATCCGTCGAACCATCGTCAACAATCAAAAACTCGAAATCCCCGTATGTCTGGTCGAGAACGCTTTGAATCGCGGTTCCCACGTACTTCTCCGTATTGTAGACCGGCATGAAAACCGTCAGCGTCGGCGCATCCGTCATGATCAATCCATTTTACTCGAACGGTGGAAGAGGGGGAGAGGACTGCAACAGAAGCAGGCCCAAGAGAGGTTTTTCAAAGCAGCCCGGGAGTTTAACCCCGGGCTGCCAGATTCGATCGTTAGTTTGCCGCTATGCCGCGCGCTGGAACTTTCCAGCCGAACGATTTCGGTTTGGGCGACGGTTCCTGCTCTTGGTGGCATCTCCTCGCGGAGAACCTCCTCTTGGGTTGTCGCCTCTGGATGAGTTTCCTCCAGAAGAATCGCTCGCCGAATACCTTCCCTGCGATGATCCACGACCGGTCGAGTTCGAACGGGTCGACCCATTCCGTCTCGGACGGCGGGATTCGGTGCGCTCGCCCTCGGTGCGGGTCGATCCATTGCGACGCGGACGGTGCCCTTCGGAGCCGGCCTCGGTCTTGAATTTGTTCGGCTTGCGGCGTGAACTGTTACTTCGGCTGGGTTCGCGTTCGTAACGTTCCTCGACTGCTGGCCTCGCGGGCACAGTACCGTCCCAGGTCTCACGCTTCAGTTTCTTTCCTATCGCGCGTTCGATGCTCCCCAAGTCACGGTGCTCGTCGGGAGCCACAAAAGTGATCGCATCCCCCTTGGCATTGGCGCGGGCGGTCCGGCCAATCCGGTGGACATAATCCTCCGATGTGGCGGGAATATCAAAATTCACCACATGGGTGATACCCCTCACATCGATTCCGCGAGCCGCGACATCGGTGGCGACCAGAACATTAAATCTCCCGCTCTTGAATCCATCAAGGGCGCGTTGGCGCTGGCTTTGCGAACGGTCACCGTGGATGGCTTCCGCACGAAACCCCGCTTTGTACAACGCTTTGGCTACTTTGTCCGTCCGTCTCTTGGTCCGGATGAAGACCAACGCGGTCTCCACATTGGGTTGGGAGAGGACATTCGAAAGCAGATCGAGTTTCTTGCGAGGGTCGACTGTGTAGACCCCTTGTCGCACCGACTCGGTCGGGGTCGCGATGCGCCCCACTTCGATGCGTTGCGGGTTGGTCTGCATGTTGGCGGCCAGTTTCGCGATGTTGTTCGGGAAGGTGGCCGAAAACATCAGGGTCTGACGCTCCTTCGGCAACTCGGCGATGATCCTCTTGATATCGGGCAAGAACCCCATGTCGAGCATCTGATCGGCCTCGTCGAGGACGAGGATCGACAGTTGGTCGAAACGAATGGTGCGACTGCGGATATGATCGAGCAGACGCCCCGGAGTGGCAACGATGATGTTGGCCCCTTGCTTCAGCGCACGGACCTGTTTGCGCATATCCACTCCGCCATAGATGCACAAGGTTTGGAGACCGAGTGCGCGGCCGAGGGGATTGAGGACATCGTTCACCTGATGAGCGAGTTCGCGGGTTGGAGTCACGACCAACATGCTGTTCCGTTTGGGACGGTCCATCGCGAGTCGAGTCAGGGAAGGGAGGGAAAACCCGAGAGTTTTCCCAGTTCCAGTTTGGGCAATAGCCAGGACATCCCTGCCTTCAAGAGCCACCGGAATGGCTTTCTCCTGGACAGGGGTCGGTTGTTTGATTCCTTGGTGGTCAAGCACAGCGAGACACCTCGGATCAATGTTGAATTGATCGAAAGACATAAACTTTTCCTTTTTCGTGAACCTTCGCGGACCGATATCTCGACTTGTCATTCCCGACTCGATCGAGAATCCATAATACGCGTACTGCGCCATGGATTCCCACGTTCGCGGGAATGACATATCGAATCGGGCGAGGTTCACCCTTTCTATGTGGACCGGTTCAGTGACCGGTCATTGATTGGATTCTGCTGGCACAGCACCGGCAAAGTTGGAAGCGACCGATTGGTGGGCGCCAAGCTTGAAGGTGAGGTTTAATGAGAAGAAGATAGGACTCCCCCGAGTCCCGCTGCTATTCATTCAGCAGTAATCTATTTTCCACCACTGTACAGAAAACAATCAGGATTACAAGATGGTCGGCAAAGAAGGAATTCCCTCGAATCCACCCACACTAAAATCCTGATAGACAAAAAGACGATTCCCAGATAGCCTCAAACCTCTTCGGGAGTACTGAAATTGATGTAAATTGGGAGTTTTTGCGACCGATGAATGACCCAGATATCTTTCTCTATGGACTTACCCTGGCGGACTTCGCCGTCCTGATCGTTTACCTGGTCGGGGTCACCGTTATTGGTGTTTATACCCTGCTCCGCGTGAAAGATATGGAAGACTACTTCATGGGCGGCCGCCGTTTCGGAAAGATTTTCATGATCTTTTTCGCTTTTGGCGCCGGCACCAGCAGCGAACAAGCGGTCTCGGTTGTCGCCAAGACCTGGCGTGTCGGGGTTGCGGGTATCTGGTACCAATTCCTTTGGCTATTCTCGACCCCTTTCTATTGGATCCTCGCCCCGCTTTTTCGTCGGATGCGGGCTCTGACCACCGCCGATTTCTTCGAGAAACGATTCAACTCCAGCGTCGCCATACTCTATTGCTTTGTCGGTATCTGGATGTCGATCACGATGATCGGAGCGACTGTCTATGGTTCGGGAAAAATGGTGAGCGGTCTCACCGGCAACCAGCTCCCCTATGAATACGCCGTTTACGCCATGACCCTGATGTTCCTCCTCTATGGGGTCGCGGGAGGGCTTGGCGCCGCGGTCGTGACAGACTTTATTCAAGGAGTCCTCACGATTGCTTTCTCGTTTCTGCTTCTCCCATTTGCTTTATATAAGGTCGGCGGGTTTGCCGGACTTCATTCGGGAATGCCGCAACCTCCCCTTCGAGAAAACATGTTCGATATGGTTGCTTCTCCAGAACTTGCATCAAAACTCGGGGCCGAACCGATCACTATTTTCTATATTGTCATGCTCTCCTGCAACGCCTTGATGAGTATCGTGGTTCAACCGCATATTATGGGTGTCTGTGCCGCCGGCAAAACTGAAATGGAGGGGCGCGTCGGTTTCTGCGTCGGGAATTTCATAAAGAGATTCTGCACGATCGCGTGGACCTTCATCGGCCTTGCCTGCGTCGTCATTTACCTGACACCTGAGCAGGATAAACATTACGAAGACATCGCAAGAATTGTTGCCGCGACGCCGCCGACAGCCGAGGCTGAATTAGCTGCAATCGGTCAGTACGAAACAAGTTTCGCAAACGAACACCAACTCGAATTCGCTCTCGGAGCCACAAGGTCGATGCGCGAAAGCGGCGCCAGCACCGAAGCGGTCTACCAGGAAGCGTATGGTTCGGCCGATCGTGATTTCGCCGACCGTGTGTTTGGACTGGCCGCTCATGATATCCTGCCCGGAATCTCACCCGGTCTAATCGGTCTTCTCCTCGCCGCTCTATTGGCGGCCGTGATGAGCACATGCGATGCCCAAATGATGGTGGCCTCGGGCCTTTTCACGGAGAATATCTATCGGAGATTTATGGTTGCTGGAAAGACTCAGAAACACTATGTCCAAGTAGGACGTCTCGCCGCGATTACCGTTGTGGTCGCATCGCTCCTGTTGAACCAGTACTTCAAGGATGCGGTCCATGCACTCGAATTCTTTTGGAAGAACGCTGCGGTCATGGGTGTCGCCTGGTGGTTGGGGATGTTTTGGCGTCGGTATACATCCGCTGGCGCCTGGGCGAGCACTATCCTGGGGTATCTTTTGATTTATATGACAGAACAATCATGGTTTCTTCAAACCTTCCCCAACCTCGCTGCGGATCCTGATGCCGCTACGGTCAAGATATCCTTCCCGATCCAGATCCTCATCTACCTCACCCTACCTGCGATTGTCGGGATTGCGGTAAGCCTGTTTACACAAAGGACTGAGAAATCTCGATTGGATGAGTTTTATCTCTGCCTCCGGACCCCCGTTCGACCGGGTGAAAAGACTCTGGCCCCCTGCACTCTCCCCGAGAATCCCTTACCACCCGATACCCGAAAACTGATCAATCACCCAGATATCGAGATACCCCGACCCACGAAGGTCGGAATGATCGGTTTCATTGGGGCATGGGTGATGGTCGTGTTCATCATTTACCTCACCAAGTTCCTCGCCTCTTATGGGGCATGATCGCTCGTGGCCACTTGAGGATATGGGATCGCTTATGGTTAAGTAGATCCTCTCAACCCTTTCGGTAGTCCAACATTTCGTGGACCAGGCAACGCTTCGTTGCTTCCCACCTTTTCAAATCCGGAAGGAAATCGAAAGGCATCGGCATGTAGGGTTCCATCAACTTATCGAAAAACTCGAGCGCATCGATGCGAACTTCGAATTTCGAATTGAGGCTGAATAGGATGAGCGGTAAAACCGCCGATTGAAACGCGAGTGGAGATAGCACGGACCTTCGAAGGTTCTTGAACACCCATTTGCGTCCTTTCCAGGTCGCATTCTCATAACTCCCATAATACCGTGAAGCGAATCCCGAGAGGGTGTTGGCCGCGGGAAGATTCTTTCCGGACCTCCGAATGTAATGAGCGATGAAATCCCTGTAGAAGAGGCTTGGGTAACCTCTAAACTGTCGCACCACAAGAGGTTTCCAATCGACGGCGAAAGGGTCGATGGTGGGTGGAGAGGATTCACCCCCGCCCGGGGGTTTGTTCATGATTTCATGAATTCGTTCCGGAGGAGCCTGCTTTGTAAGTAGCACAAGATTGATCAAGTGAGGCAGCATCTCGCCAATGTCTTGAGCGGCTTGGAACCATTCTTGAAATATTTGGACACCTGACGATTTCTCCAGATGAGGCTCTTTCTTGAATCGCCGAACCTCTTCCAGGCGGGAGAGAAACAGGTCGGCGTCTCGGACCCAACCCCGCCAAAGACTATGAGAGTCTTTTAAAGTTTGGATACGGTTGGAGTATGCGGTTGAATATCGCCCCAGGAGGAAAGTCAACATTCCCGCGAGATCGAGATAAAGCCGACACCGGGCCAAACGAAACGCGAGCACTTCATGGACCGTTGGATCTCGTTCGAGAAGGTCTGTGTCGACATGTTTTAGGCATAAGATTAAGCGGTTCCCCAAGATTCTCCACGGGGAGAAGAGGGAAACTTCCCAAGTTTCCAACTCTTTCAAGTCACCCACTAAGCAATCCCCGTGGAGGAGCGCATGCGAATGCACGAAATCATAGTAAGCAAGGTCAGGCGGGCGTTCTATAAATTCCTCTCTGGTCTTGAATCGGATGTCCAGTACGTTGTGGACTTTTGCATCCTCGACCAATGTGGGCTCGCTCGCCGCGGTGACCGGTCGATAAGACATCTCCTCCTCGATCCTCTTGAAGACAGCCTTCACTTCTCTCTCAAGCAGCGGACGGGGAATGACAACATCCAAATCATAGTCCCCGAAAGGGAGGTTCCGGTTCTGTAGCGAGTAGTGGCCACTCTCGCCGCGTGCAAAACCTCCTGAGACATAGATCGAAATGGGTGTGGAGTCATCGGGAAGTTCCTGAAAAATCAAATCCGAGATACAGTCCAGATCCGCCTTCGCCTCACCGCTCGGGACACCCAATGAATGACTCCTCATGCATGGCTCCCTGGGATCAAATGAGAAGGGTCGCATTTTTTAGGAAGAAGTATGGAAAACTCGGTTCCAGTGCCCGGATTTGATTCGACGGCGATCTTTCCCCCCAACCGATCGATAATCCTTTGAGTAATGGCCAACCCTAATCCGGTTCCATCTCTCTTCGTGGTGTAAAAGGGTTCAAAGAGACGCGTCAATGTCTCTTTTCCCATTCCGCAACCGTTATCCCGGATGGTGATCCACCAATCACCCCCTTCGATTTCATGAAGTACAACGTTTACCTCACCACTGTTTTCTTCTTCGAGACTCTGGACAGCATTCAAAAGTAGATTGACGAATGCTTGGGTCAGCAGATTTTCATCCGCATGGGTTGGAGCTTGTTCAATCTCGGTCTCAAATGAGATTTCGATCGTTTCAGGAGATTGAAATTGAACTAAATTAACTGCCTTTGTCAGCAGTTCTCGTAAATCGAAATCGACAAGTTGAAGCTGATCTTGTGAGGCGAAAGCTAAAAGCTGTCTTAGAATCTTTTCGCATCGTTCCGCCTCTGAGGCCAAGACCCCGGTCTCGTCAAAAAGGCTCGAATCGGGTTCCATTTTCTTTTGCAAATAATTGGCGCACGATTTGATAATGTTGAGAGGATTCCCCAGCTCATGCGCCAGGCCTGCAGCGAGCCTTCCAACCGCGGCCAACTTTTCAGCCTCGAGGAGCTGGGCTTCCATGGACTGGTACTCTGAAACATCCCGAAGAAGGACCAACCAACCGGGTTGTTCGCTCCGCTGGGAACCGAGGGCAACTGAACTCGCAATCAGTGAGAACTTCTTCCCCGACTTTGTACTGAGTGTAATGGGGTATCCCACGATTCTCATTTCAGGCTTAAATCGAACCTCTTCAAGCAATCGTTCGATCGGGGCCGCAAATTGATCTGGGGTCTGATTAAACCAGAATCTTTTCTCCATATCGCGGCTCACAGTGGGCGTAGTGGACAAGGGCCCGAAGATCTTTGGGGGTATTCTGTGAGGATCCTCGACTTCCACGATCTCCTCTCCAGTCCTCGATCCTCGTTTTCTCCCTTGGAGGTCGTGAAGGAGTGTTTCCGCGGCCGGGTTACAGAGGCGTAACTGAAGGCTTTGGTTGAACACCAATACTGCATCGGTCATTGAAACCAGAACTTCCCGATTCTGTTCGCTCTGATATTGGAGTCGTTTGTTGATCGAATTGATTCGTAGTTGCTGAGAAGTTAAAGCCTGCACCAGGAACCAACTGGTCAGCATAACCCCAAATAATAGAGTCAGTCTGAAAAAGAAGAGTGGCACCATTTCTACGGACTGTGCCGAAGCGCTTTCGGTGTCAATAGGGTGTGTGTTTAGAAAGGCACCCGCGAGGAAGAAAAGTGCCATAATCGAATCGCAAATGAATTTTTTCTTCGAATCTTGAAAGAGTGCAGCGGATCTTAGGATGAGAAGAAAAAAGAGAAAGTAAAACTCGCTCCTCAGTCCACCTGTAAAGAGAACCCAGACCGAAATGAAAACCATATCGGCGCCCAAAGAGAGATAACTGGCCGACCGGAACCGATCGATCGAGACCCATCTCCCCAGGAACAGAATTGAAAAAATGAGATTGGTGAGACCGTAGAGTGCGAGAGTTCGCTGAAGAACCGGATCGCCCAGGCGTTCTCTCTCTTCCGGTTGAAAGAGCATGAGTGCGATAACTAATAGAAGGACTAACCACTTAATGGGAACAACTGTCCGTTGCTCAACCGAATACAGCCAGTGGAGTGTCTCCAGTGTGTCGGTTCCAGTTCTGAAAACCGAGGGCCGAGTCGCTTGTCTAGGGTCCGAACGGATCACCGGATCCACCCAAGAACTCTTCAGTCGCCGCAGGGTCCGTTAAATCGTCGTAAGACCCGCTTTCGAAATTGATACGGTAAGGAGTGTTTTCGAATCTTTGACCATCGATGGTTCGGATGGCACGGGGAATAGTGATTTGATATTTGCGGTTTGGACGGAGCTGCATCTGCATTTCGACCCGATGCCCATAGGGAACCGGTCGTGGAACAAAGTTGTATATTTCACCGGTGTTGGGGCGAACGGTTATTTTCTGAAGGTCTTTCATGTTGACCAGAGTGTTAAACTGCAGGATGACCGGCTGTTCAACAGGAAGTAAGACACCGCTCGCTCCACTTTCCGGAAAGGAACCCAGAATCCTCGGCCCGCCGGTGGTGAATCGGAGTTCATAGGGTTCCTCGAGATGATGTTTTTGCGTCGATTCCAGCCCCATCCCCAAGACCACTGTATACTCGGTGTCGAAAACCACCCCATCGCCCCTCTGACGGAGCAGGTCGATAGCAATGGTATCGGAGTCAAGGATTTCAATCTTCGAGGCTACCCTTGGAAAAATGCTTATGTTCGGTTGAACCGTCCGCTTGGTAATGTTTTCGCTAAACTGGATTTCGATGTGAACATGATCGCTCACTTCCACTCTTCGCTCGCCATTTGAGGGTATCGTGTTCATCACCTCCAGATACTCTTCAATGGGAATGAGTGTCACGATAGGAATCGGGACATCTTCAAAACTCTCCACATACACGGAGGCGACCCCATTTTCGAATCCATCGAGGCTGAATAGGACCGAGTATTCTCCCATCGGGACTTGATCGATAAGGAAGGTTCCATCTCTCCCAGTGATGGAGTTCATCGCGGTTCGTTCAACCGCGACCCCCACTCCGGATAAGGGCACTCCATCCAGGTCTACGACTTGTCCATAAAGTCTTGCCGAAGTGTACATCGGGAGCGGTTCGATACCGAATTGGAGTTGCATCTGCGGGACCCTCACGACATCCCCAGGTTCGATCTCCAGGTTGACGAATGTGTCTACCTGATATCCGTCTGCTTCGGCTCTCAGGGTCCTCATCCCAGGAGGAACCCCCTCGATTAAGAACGCGCCTCCCTCATCCGTGAGTGTCTCTAAGGGAGGGTCCAACAATCGGATTACGATTCCTGAATGATCTGACCGGTCCGGATAGAACGCATACCCTGCGATTATGCCCGGTTCCTCAGGGTCGATCACCCGTTCCGAGGCAGTCTTTTGGACTCGCAGAGTGGCGTCTGGGTTCAGACCTTGTGTGTCTTGGAAAAGAATCACGTCAGTTACCTCGGTGATGGTTCCCTCGGCAACCTCAACACCAGCGATCTGTTCCCTAAGGTAGCCCGCCTTCTCGAAAATAAGCTGATGGGAACCTGCGGGGACACTGTCGACCCAATAGAGACCCTCCTGGTCGCTCTCGACAAACTTGCCCGAACCGGAGATCAGAATGGTGACCCCGGAAAAGTCGGCCCTCCCCTCCAAGGCAATCAATCCTTTGATCGCACCGGTGGCGACTGTATCGGGATCCTCTGATTTCTTGAGAGTGACTTCCGAGAGTGCGGTTTGTACCCCTGCTTCGATGGTCACATCGATCGGGTCTCCCGCAACTGTCCCGGGATAATAGAAGGTGACTTGGTACATCCCCACTGGAACATTCGCAAAATGGAATTTGCCATCGGAAGCCGAGGTGATGGTCTGATTGGAGCCGAGGAGAAGAACCTCAACTCGGCTTGTATCTTCACCCTCAACGCGGACAGTCCCAAAAATTTCACCATCCACCTTCTGGGGGGTCAGCGCGATTTCACCGAGAAAGATATGATCACCCGGTTCCAGCACGATCCGCGATTCTCGATAGGGCTGATATCCGTCAGCTTCAACCACGAGTTCATACTCCCTGGCCGGGAGATCGTCGAAAACAATGCGCCCCTCTCGGTCCGTATAGCCACGGTAGGCGGTTCCCGGGATAATGACCTCAATCCCTTCGGAAGATTCAGTTTCGGCAAGAATAAATTGGGCGGATAAGGTGGCCTTTTCAGGTGGAAGAGGGGCATTCATGCACCCATTGAGCATCAGGCAGCACAAAAGGAATAATAGTTGGCTAGATGGTAGAGTGGTTTTCCCCATGATTCCGTTTCTCCCCTTGCTCATCTTAGATAATAGGCCACAGGGCGTCGATTCCAAGAGGGTT